>JBFLXB010000023.1 GCA_040757335.1 Nitrospirota bacterium
CCGCGCTCGCGAGCGTCGGGCTGGGGTAGGTAGCCCCCCGCCCGACGCCGGGAGCCTCCTCAAGATCCCCCGAGAGGACCGAGGAACCGCCCCACGCGAGCGGCGCGTCATCGTCACGTCAATGCAGGAGCAGTGCCATCACCACGGGCACGAAAATCACGCGGCCACGGCGAAAACACCCCGAAGAAGCGACAGAAATGTGGCGGAGGCCGCAGAAATGTCCGGGCGGTCAGCGCGAGAGCAGCGCGGCAAGCAGGGCCAGCGCGAGCAGAGACGCGGTGATCTGCCAAAAGAGCAGCGGGTTTCGCTCATACAATGAGCGCGGGCGGCGCTTGGAGACCGGGCCTTGGGCCAACCCCTGTTCGAGCTCAAAGGCGAGTTCCATGGCGTCCTGATGGCGGTCATCGGCGGTCGCGGCGGTGGCCCGCAGCAGGAGCGCATCAAGCCACGCCGGCAAATCCGGACGAAGCTGCGCGGGGCTGGCGCGACGATGGAACCGCGGCCGCGAAAACGCTTCGATCTCTCCGTAGGGGTACCGTCCGGTGAACAGCCGGTGCAGCGTGACCCCGAGTGCGTACACGTCGGAACGTTCATCCCCCGCAAAGCCGTCCAACAGCTCGGGCGCCATGTAACTGGGGGTACCGGGAATGACGTCGGATTCCGATGCAGGAACGCCGGGGAGGCGCGCCGCCCCGAGGTCAAACAGCTTGACTCCCCCGCCTTCGCACACCATGACGTTGTCGGGCTTGACGTCGCGGTGGATGATCTGCCGACGGTTGAGCGCATACACGGCTTTGGCCAATTCGACCCCGATGCGGACCCCTTCTTCAACGGTCATCGGCCCGGCAGCCAGTCGCTGCTCGAGCGTGATCCCGCGGTAATACGGAGTCACGGAGTACAACCGAGTTTGTCGGCCCGGTGGAAGATCGATGGCGTTAGCCAGCCAGGGACTGCGTACCCGCGACGCGATCCAGCCTTCGCGGATAAACGCTCGCCTCGCCGCGGCTTCACCCGCCACGCGAGGGTGAGGAAACTTCAAGACCACTTCGCGCGGCTCAACCGTATCCACCGCCGCGAACAGGCGATTGTATCGTCCATTGGAGAGCTGCGCGGTGAGCCGAAACCCGTCCACCACGTCGCCGACCGCGGGGAGATCTCCCAACGGCCACGTCGCCATCGTCGATTCCAACTCCTCGGCCTCGATCGGCGGAACCTGTTTCACATCGACAACCAGCGCGGTAGCGTTGTCCCGTCCGCCCGCTTCGAGCGCGCGTTTGACGAGTCGCTCCGCCGCGTGCTGGGGCGAATCCGGATCAAGCAACAAGTCGGCGAGTACGCGGTCGGCCAACACGCCGTGAACCCCGTCGCTGCACAAGACAAAACGGTCGTCGGGTCTGAGGGGTTCGACGCTGTGGTCGATACGGAGGGTGTCCTCGATCCCAACGGCCCGGTACAAGACGTGGTGAAGATCGGGATGGCGCAGGGTGTGATCGATGGTCAACCTCGCCAAGCGGCCGTCGCGCCAACGATACACCCGACTGTCGCCCACGTGGACCACGTGCGCTTCGCGGCCGCGGACGATCAACGCACTGAAGGTCGTGGCCATGTTGGCCAGGCAGGGGTCGAGGCGGCCCTGCGCAAAGACCCACCGGTTCATCGCATCCAGCGCTCGGCCCGCGGCTCGCTCCACCCCGATGGTCTCGGGCGAGCCGTAGTAGCCGTCGACAAATCCCCGCACCGTCAGTTCGGCGGCGGTCCGGCCTCCCAGCGAGCCACCCACGCCGTCCGCCACCGCGGCCACCACCCCGCGCAGCGCGCGTTGGGTCTCGTCGCCGAGAAACACCCCGACGTAGTCTTCATTGCGCTCCCGAGCCCCGCGCTCGCTCGCGAACCCGATCTCCGTGGTCAACACGCCACCCGCCATGAGAACGACTCTTCTCTATCTCTCGCAGGCTGCTCAAAAAGGTTCAGATGCAAGGCGGAGCGAGCACCGCACCGCAGCGTACTGTGTGCGTACGTGAGGAGCGGATGCGCAGCGACAACGCCGCAGATGGACCTTTTTCAGCAGCCTCTCAGACCCGCGCGCCGGATACCGCACCCCACGTCGTCCTCCAGCGAGCCTTCACCGCCACGAGCCCCACCAACCCCACCAGCGCAAAACCCGAAAAGAGCAGAAACCCCAGGGTGAAGCCTCCGGTGAGCCCGGCCGACCACCCGAGCGTCTTGGCGAGCACGAATCCGCCCACGCCCCCGGCCGCGCCGACCAACCCGGTGGTCACGCCGATTTCATGGCGAAACCGCAGGGGAACCAACTGAAAGACCGACCCATTGCCCATCCCCAACGCCATGGCCCCTACGAAAAAGACCGCCACCGATGTCCACGCGATCCCCGGCAGTGAATCAAGCGTCCACCCCCCGCTTGCGGGGCGAGGCCCCTCGGGCATCCAGGCCACCGTCAGATACGCGCACCCCACCACTGCAAACAGCAATTGCAACGTCCGAATGCCGCCGAATCGATCCGCCAGCCAGCCGCCGGCCGGTCTGAAAATCGACCCGGCGAACACCACCAAGGCCGCCATCAGTCCGGCGGTGACGCCGGACACATGATACCAGTGCGTGAAATACAACGGGAGGGCGCTGCTCAGGCCCACAAACCCGCCGAATGTGATGGAGTAAAATCCCATGAACCACCAGGTGTCGTTGTCCGCCAACACCGCGGCGTACCGGCGCCACGCGACCGGCGCCCGTTGATCCGGAGCGTCTTTGGCCATCCACGTATACAGAAAAAACACGATCGTCACCGGAACCAGCAGCACCCCGAACACGGATTGCCACCCAAACCGCTCGGCCAACGACGGCACCACCAAGGCGTCAAGCACCACGCCCATGTTGCCCGCACCGGCAATCCCCATGACCAAGCCTTGGTACCGGGGCGGATACCACCGGCTGGCCTGGGGTAACGCCACGGCAAAACTCGCCCCGGCTACGCCCAAGACTACCCCCATTAATTCAACGGCAAGTTTGCTGTGCAGGCCGATCAACCACGCGTACGCCAGCCCGACCATGACGATCAGTTGGCCCAATTGACCGGTGCGCTTGGGACCAAGGTAATCGGCCAGCAGCCCGAGCGGGACTCTGAGCGCGGCGCCGCACAGAATAGGGATGGCGACGATCGAGAACTGCTCGCCAACCCCCAATTGGAGGTCGCGGGTCAGATAGAGCGACAACGGGCCCAGGACCACCCAGACCATGAAACTCAGATCAAAATATAAAAATGCCGCCACCAGCGTGGGCCAGTGACCGGCGCGACGAAACTCCTGCAGGTTGAACACGAGAGATCTCCTTGTCGATTTCGGCGACAAGGAGCAAGCGGGATGCCACGAGCAGTGGGCGAACCAATACGCAGATTCGACGCAGATCAACAAAAACGTCGAACATAAATGTCGCTTTACGACAGTCTAGTCGTAAGCGACGGGACTTGGATATCCCGACGCGACCGTGTACCCCCGATCAGCGCTGTTCAGCAACAAGCGCGGGCCGCTGCTCGCGAGAGTCGATCTTGATTACACCGGTACCTCGGCGGCCTTGGCCGCGTCGATCATCACGCCCGACAGCAGCGTGTAGGCCGCGACCCACGCGTCCTTCACCTGGGGGGTGAACGATTTCCCCAGCCCCAGCTCCAGTGTCCAGATCAGGGCGGCTCCCACCGTGTCGTAATGTCCCGGCGTGACGCCGTACCCCACGTGACGTTTCCCCAACTGTTGGACAGCCGGCACGATCTCGTCCAGCCTGGTGAGACCGTTAACCGCCACGCTGATCATTTGCATCAGCTTTTTCCCCTGCTCGACCATGTCGCCCTTGAAGAGCGCTTTGAGCTCGGGATCGAGCTCGAACAGGCGGCCGTAGAAGAGCGCCGCAGCCTGATCGGCGATCGGGGCGACCTGCTTGAAACTGCTCTGGACCAATGTGATCTGTTCCGGAGTCATGTCGGTTCCTTTCCTCAGGGTGAACGTCGGTGGATGGGCTTGACTCAGCCGTTCAACGGAATTCGAATCACCACGCCGCCCATGACGTCACCCATCTTGAAGTCTTTTTTGGGCGAATCCGGATGGGCGTTGTGGCAGGCCACGCACACGGGCGCGACCGCGATGTCGGGGTAGACCGCCGTGAAGTACGTTCTGCCGCCCAAGTCTTCTTTGGTGTAGTAGGTCTTCCCGGTATTGTCCGCCACGTACTGCAGCCCCGTCTTTTCCGCCTGGGTCTTGGGCGCGTTTTGTTTGTTCACCGGCCACAGCGACTGAAGCGAGTAACTGAAATCCACGCCCTCGAGTTTCTGCGCGCGCTCCTTGGCCAGCTCGGACCCGAAACGAAACATCTGCGCCGGCAGGGGAACCGCCTTGTCGTCTTCGAAGTGCTCCGACGCCTTGATCACCTTTTCCTTCATGACCAGCCGGTTGACGATCTTTTGGGTGTAGACGCTGCGGTCCGAGTCCAAGACGAGGTGCAGCGCGTCCGCCATCACCTTGACCGGCACCATTTCCGCGCTGTCGGAAGCCGCGAGCGTCGCCCCTCCCGCGGTCATGAGAACCACCGCACATGCCAACCCAACCCCAGCACTCCACTTTCGTTGCATGGTTTTCTCCTCCTGTCGGTGACGTTGTTGTACAGCGACGGTGCGCCCCTCTTCGCTCCCGAGGTACGTCCGTCGGTTCAGAAGCCGAACATCCCCGCGAGATCGTCGGCCTCGCCGTCCTGTGTCGCGCGTTTCTCTCGTTGCGCCTTGTCGTACTCCGCGGCCATGGACATGGTTGGCACCTTGGTGCGGGGTCGTTCCGCAAAGTTGTTCGTGATCAACGCGGGGTCTGCCAGCGCGTCGATGGAAAAACCCAGGCCGTGGCAATGCAGACACGCGGGACGGATCATCTTGGAGTTCGGGGACAAGGTGGCGCTCTGGTTATGGTCCACCACGATCCGGCTCACGAACTCGTCCACGTCCATGCGGACGCGCGGCATGTGACAGGTGGCGCAGGATACCCCTGATCCCGAAGGCGCGGTCCCGGCCAGTTCTTGTTGCCACACCCGATAGTGGGAAGACGCTTTGTACGCCAGGCTGTGCTCGTCGCGGTGGCAGCCGAGGCAAGCCTCCGCTGCGGCGCGGCGCGAATCGAACGCGTGGGCGCCGTGGCAGGCCGTACACGTGAGCGGTTTCTCGTGGGCATCGGCCACCATGGGCAGGCGCGCGGCTGCGGGCGTCATGGGAGACAGGCCGCGCTCGATCCGCATCCCGTGTTTGCCCTTCATGAATCGTGCGACCTCAAGACCGTGGCACGCCCCGCACCCGCGCTGATCCGGGTGATCGTCCCATGCAGGGTTGGCGGCTTTCTCGCGCGTGATCACGTGGCAGGCGCTGCAGTTGACCCCGGAACGGCTGTGGGCCGTGTCGAGCCATTCACGTCTGAGGTTGAGGGCGTTATCCGGAGAGTCCGGTCCATCGGCATCCGTTAGGGACAACGCCCGCCGGGGGTAACGAGCGCGGGGATAGTCCACGATCGCATCCACCACGCTGCCGAATTCCCGAGCCGGCACCGCGGCTGCGGGGCGCGTAGCCGGCTCGTCCAGGTGCTTGACCAAGAAATCGGTGTACAGGGCTTGGTTGTCGTGAAAGTTGTGGCAGCCAGAATCTCGACACGTGCTGAACGCGAGGCCTTCGTGGCTTGGACGATCTTTGGCGACATCGCGGTGACAATGGACGCAGAAATCAGCCGGCTGGGTGAGGCCGTTCTTCGCAGTGATCTCCGGCCGATGTTCGGTGTGGCAGGTGGTGCAGTGCAGGGCATCGATTTTCCCCAGACGGTCGGCGTTGCGAGGGTCGGTGAACTTAGCCTTGGGATGGCTGTCGAACGGCTTCTTGCGCACGTCGCCGTGGCACTCCACGCAGGCCTCCTGGAGGGACTCCACCCCACCGAACGGATTGCGATGGCACGCGCGGCAGGCCTGCGACAATTGATGGTGGCCCGCGGTCAGTTCACCAGGCATGAACACGGTCTTGTTTTCCCCCCGCGTCAACGCGAACGCCAAACAGCCCGCAAACGCGGCCGACGATAGCAGCCACCATCCCCAGAGCCACAGCGCCTTTCCACGGACCATCCCCGGCCGGACGATCAGAAGTAGTAGGACTTGAGCACATGGAACGCCAGCAACACCGGCACGGGCCACAACCACACCAGGTGAAGCCACACCGCGTTGGCCCGCACCCGCCGCGCCGAGTCCGGCGGCAGGCGGTGTTCCAGCCCCATGACCAGACTTGCCGCCGCGCCCGACGCCACCATGCCGACGAACGAGGCCATCAGCCACCAATTCAGGTTCGATCCCATGCGCAGGCCGGTGTGCGCGACTAAGATCAGGGCTGCCACGCCTCCAAGGACCACGTGCCCCGTCCTCCATCGCCCGTAGCGCGTGGGGGAACCGCGGACCACGCGTTTGCGAAAACTGAAGAGCGCGAGCAGTGCCGACAGTCCCACCAGCGTGAACCCCGACGCTTGCTTGAGGACCGCGTCGCGCCAGAGTTGATCCCACGCCCAAGCCAGGTGCGTGGTCGTACTGAAGGAAATGACCCACGGACCCACAACTCCGGCCGAGGCAACCAGGACCAACACCGCGATCACGATCAGCGTACGGAACGCGGCCGCAGGTTGAATCGCCGCCGTTCCTCCGAGCAACTCGACGAGCAAGGGCCGGCAGCTTCCGCACACGGTCGATGCACGCGTGGCGGTCGCCAACGCCTCCACGGTGGCACACCCCGCCGCCGCCGCGGCGCTCAGGGCCCCGCGCGTGACACCCGTGCACGTGCACACCACCATCCGCGACGGCCATTGGCCCACGCACCGGCCCGTTCCGGAACACCAAACCTCGCCGCGCCGCCGGAAGCGCGCCAGCTGCCAGGGCCACACCCGTCGCTTCAACATCACGAGTTCCTGGATCCGGGCCAATCCGGCGGCCTGTCCCAAAACGATGGCGCCGACCGCGCGTCCCCGATCCAGCACGAGCTTGCAGTACACCCCTGATTCCGGACGTGCGTAGGTGATGCACCGCAGCGACGGCGAGAGATCCATCTCGTTGACCGCGCCGATACTGAACAACGGTCGATCGATCACTTTGAGCCTGGTCGCCGCAATCGAACCGTTGTAGCGCGATGCGCCCCCGAGGATGCAGTGGGCCGCCACCGCGCTCTGTTCCAGGCCGGGTGCCACGAGACCGTAGGTCCGTCCGCGGTGTTCGGCGCACTCGCCCACCGCGTAGATCCTGGGGTCGGTGGTTTGCATGCGATCGTTGACCCGGATGCCTCGCCCGATGCTCAAGCCGTGCGCGGCCGCAAGATCCACGTTGGGGATGATGCCGACCGCCACGACCAGCGTGTCGCATTCGACGGTCCGCCCGCTCGCAAGCCGGACCGCGGTCACGCGATCGTTCCCAAGGATCTCCTTCACCCCGTCCGCAAGCACGACCGAAATCCCTAACGAGACCACGTGCCGTCGCAATATTTCACCGGCTTCATCGTCGAGCTGCTGCCACATCAAACGCGCGTTGTGCTCGATGACCGTGACCTGGGTGTGATCGCGCTGCATGGCGCGGGCCACTTCCAGCCCGAGCAGTCCTCCGCCCAACACCACGGTGTGTCGGCTCCGGACGCGCCGGGCGAGCAAGGCCTGCGCGTTGCTCAGGTTGCGAAAGGTATAGACTCCGAGGCGATCAATGCCGGGAATGGCCGGAATCCTGGGTCGGGATCCGACCGCCAGTACCAGGTTGGAGTACGGCTGCACCTCCCCGGTCGAGTCCGTCACCGTGCACGCGTCTCTGTCTATGGCCACGACTTCGCAGGAATGGCGCTGGACCACGTGATGGTCGTCGGGGACCACGAGCTGGTTGATCAGCGCGGTGTAACCGACCTCGCCAGCCAACAATGCCGAGAGCTTGACCCGATCGTAGGGTTGCCACGGCTCGTTGCCGTACAGCACCACCGGATGCCGGGGATCGCGCGTGAGGAGCTCCCGCGCCGTGCTAATCCCCACCGGTCCCATCCCCACGATCACCGTCGGGAGGGGACCGATTGCCGGAACCTCGGCCGTCTCTGTTGCGCTGGGCGCGCGTTTAGCTGTGGCGAATACCATGAACGACGTCGACTCAACCCAGTGCAATGACGAGTGGTCGGGCGGCCTCAAGCGTGGGAAGGCCCGTTGGAGAAACCAGGCCCCATCACTCCCGCCCCTGCACCCACAGCTACGCAAGCGCAATGCCAGACAGCGCGACCTCGAAAATCGCGGCGCGCGGCCTGAGATCACGACGGCTCGGACAGAAGTGTTGGAACCAGCGACACGAGTGTTGTTGCACGGTCGATGTGTGAACAAGGAGTAGGCAATGACGCGGACGCGTCCACCAGCCCGCGGAAGACACGCGTGGTCTCAGGTACGGGCCGCACGGGAGCGCGCGGTCCACAGACAATGCCTTTAGACGGTTACAACCTTGGTAGGCTCGTTGGCGTACGGGCGACCGTGAGGTTTGGTGGACTTTTCGTCCGCAGGCCTCTCGTGGATTTTGGCATAGAGAAAGTGCAGAACAGCGTGCCGAAAGCGGTTGTACTGCGGGCTATTGGCCAGTGCGACCCGGTCCCGCGGTCTCGGAAGATCAACGGTCAATACCTCCCCGATCGTGGCGGAGGGCCCATTGGTCATCATCACGATTCGATCGGACAACAACACCGCTTCGTCCACATCGTGGGTGATCATGATCACGGTATTGCCCAATTTCGAGTGGATCTCCATCAACGAGTCCTGTAACTGGGCCCTGGTCAGAGCGTCCAGAGCGCCAAAGGGCTCGTCCATCAGCAAGATGGCCGGCTCCATCGCCAGCGCGCGCGCGATCCCGACTCGCTGCTTCATTCCCCCGGAGATCTGATCCGGGCGCTTGTCCAGCGCGTGTTCCATGTGGACCAGTTGAAGATTATGGACGATCCAATCCCGCATCTCCGCTTTGGTCTTTTTGCCCTTGAACACGCGCTTGACCGCCAGTTCGACATTTTGGTACGCGGTGAGCCAGGGGAGGAGCGAATGGTTTTGAAACACGACCGCGCGCTCCGGTCCGGGCTCCGTGATTTCCTTTCCGTCGAGTATGGCTCCGCCTTCGGTGGCGCGATAGAGGCCCGCGACAATGTTCAAGACCGTCGACTTACCGCAGCCGGAATGGCCGATCAGCGAGATGAACTCACCCCGGTTGATCTTCAGATTGATGTTGTCCAGAGCTCTGAAAGAACCCGCCGGAGCGGGGAAATCCATGGACAGTCCCGTCAATTCGAGCTGGGGCATCGACAACACGTTCACCTCCGGATTCAACGACTTTGACTAGCGCAGCACGGCCGACTTGTCCCACGAGACCAGTTTCTGCAGCGTGAGCATGGAGCGATCCAAGACAAAGCCGATCGACCCGATAACGAGCACCGCCACCATGATGCGGCCCAGCGAATTGGAGCTGCCGTTCTGGAATTCGTCCCAGACGAATTTCCCGAGGCCTGGATTCTGGGCCAACATTTCTGCGGCAATGAGCACCATCCACGCGGTCCCCAGGCTGAGGCGCAGCCCCGTGAACACCATGGGAATCGCGGACGGCAGCACGATCCTTCGCACGTGCGTCAACCAACTGAGGCGGAGCACTTTGCTGACATTGTTGAGATCGTTGCTCACGCTCACCACGCCCACGGCGGTGTTGATCAGGGTCGGCCACAGACTGCACAGCAACACGGTGAACATGGAGTTCAGGAACGATTTGGCAAACATCGGCTCCTGACTCACGTACACCGCGCTCACCACCATCGTCACCAGCGGGAGCCACGCGAGCGGTGATACGGGCTTGAAGACTTGGATCAGCGGATTCACCGCCGCGTACACCCCGGAACTGAGCCCGATCAAAATCCCGAACGGTATGGCGATCACCGACGCCAGCAAGAACCCCGTCATCGCGGTGTAGAGGCTGGTCCAGATCTGATCGAAAAAGGTGTCTTTCCCCGTGTACTCTCGCCGCTTGATCTCGGCGTTCGCGTCCTCGGCCAACAGGGCTTGGTTGCGTTCCTCTTGGCGCTCATAGAACGCCGCTGCTTTGGCACGCTCCTGATTGTGTTCATCCACGAGGTTTCGCGCCTGGGACCAGACCTCTACCGGACCGGGAAACTTCCCGAGAGACGTATCGATTCGTGGAGCAGCCATCTGCCACAAAATCAGGAACACCGACACTCCGACGAGTGGGACGATCAGGCCCTTTAGAACGGCAGCCGACCGTAGAAGCAACGCAGGACCCTTTATTCCCCTAGACCCGTCGTCTTGATTGCGCGTCAAGAGAAAACTCATCACTTTCATGGCCATGCTGGGATCTTTGTGAACGAGTGCTTGGTGACTGGACACGTCGCGGCTCCGCTTAAAGCTTGGTCTTCCCCTTCAACCCGATTTTGAATTGTTCCAGGTAGTGGTTGGGCTTCCTCCCGTCAAACGCGACCCCGTCGATGAATTCGGTTTGGGGCGGACGGAACCCGGTCTCTTTGTCGAACGCTGGAAACTCACTCGCCGACATCTTGCCTTCGGCGATCAGCGCCTCGGCCGCCTGACGATAAATGTCCGTCCGGTACACCTTTTTCGCCACATCGAGGTACCAACTATCCGGCTTGTACTCGGAAATCTGGCCCCACCGTCGCATCTGGGTCAGATACCAAACCGCGTCGGAGTAATAGGGGTATGTGGCGTGGTAGCGGAAGAACACGTTGAAGTCGGGTACGGGACGTTTGTCCCCTTTCTCGTACTCAAACGTCCCGGTCATGGAATTCGCGATGACCTCCGCATCCGCTCCCACGTATTGGGGTTTGGAGATGATTTTTACCGCCTCCATACGATTGGCGTTGTTCTTCTCGTCGAGCCATTTGCCGGCTCGAATGAGCGCCTTGACGATCCGGGTGGTGGTATTGGGATACTTTTTGGCGAAATCCTCGTGAAGACCGAACACTTTTTCCGGATTGTCTTTCCAGATCTCATAGTCGGTGATCACGGGCACGCCGATCCCCTTGAACACCGCTTGTTGGTTCCAGGGTTCGCCCACGCAGTACCCGTAGATCGTGCCCGCCTCCATGGTGGCGGGCATCTGGGGCGGCGGCGTCACCGAGATGAAGACGTCGGCGTCGATGGTGCCGTTGATGTCCCCCTTGTGCGGAGCGTAATAACCCGGATGGAGCCCCCCCGCAGCCAGCCAATACCGCATCTCGTAGTTGTGGGTGGACACCGGGAACACCACCCCCATCTTGAAGGGCTTTCCGGCCTCTTTGTACTTTTGCACCACGGGTTTGAGGTAGTCGGCCTTGATGGGATGCACCGGCTTGCCGTCCTTCATCGGCAACGACTTCTTCATCTCTTTCCACACGTCGTTCGACACCGTGATCCCGTTGCCGTTCAGGTCCATGCTGAACGGCGTCACGATGGGAGCCTTGGTGCCGAATCCGATATACGCGGCCAAGGGTTGGCCCGCCAGCATGTGCGCCCCGTCGAGTTGACCGTCGATGACCCCGTCGAGCAGCACCTTCCAGTTGGCCTGCGCCTCGAGCTTCACGTAGAGGCCTTCGTCCTCGAAATACCCCTTTTCGTACGCGATCGCCAGGGGCACCATATCGGTGAGCTTGATGAACCCAAACGTCAGGTCTTCCTTCTCCGGCTTGCCGAGTTCCGCAGACGCCGGCGCGCCTGCGCTCCCGCCCACGACAGCAGCGCAGACCATCGCAGCGACGAACATCACCTTCCACCACCTCAGATCCACACCCTTGTCTCCTTGATGCATGTTTCAATTCCCCCCAATGCAGTAGGTAGATAGATCTCCTGATCGCTAGAAACTCGCTCCAACCTGCAAATAGAACCAGTCCGATGCGTCGGTTGCGGTGGGAAAGTTCACGTCGACATAGTCTCCCGGCATAAACCGTCCGTATCCGCCTTCGATGCGAACCTTCTCCTTGACCATCATGTAAACCACGAGGTCGATTTCCTGTCCCAGATCCGATTCGGCGTTGTTGGCCGGGGTGGTGCGAAAGACCGCGCCCGACGCTGCGTACCAGTTGTCGCCTTCCTCGGCGAGTGAGAACTTGTGGTAGTCCAGACTCACCCCGGTGGTCGCGCTCGGCTTGGCGCTCAACGACAACCGCAGGTCCTGCATGTTGCGCCATCCCACGTAGTCCATGACGCCGTAGAACGGGTGGTTGGTGGGAAAGAGGTTCTCGAAGGTCTCGAATTTTTCGTCGCTGCTATCGCTGTCGCCAGAAGCCCGGTCGTATTCGACGCCGATGCGGGGCTTCATCGCGACCGGCGCGGTGTAGCCGGCTTTCAGCACGAAGGCGTGCGCCGAGATGTCGCTCTCCGGCGTCGTGCCTCTGGCGTCCATGCTCCCTGTCTGGTACGCGGCCTCGCCCGTGTAGTCGATCGCCTCGTTCGCCGCCTTGCCGTCCGCCCGCAACCCCACGGTCACGCGGTTCTGTCCGCGAGCGGCCGGAGAGGTGATCGGGGATAACAAGGCGGTACCCGCGGCATTCAATTCATTGGCGTTTCCCCCGTCCAACAGGTACATCACATAGGGTTCCACGGTCACGGGGGCGGTTTTGATGCTGCCGTAAACTCCGTAGAACGTCTGTTGCTCCCGATTCGACGGAGCAAAGGCGGGACTGCTGCCGGTGTTCGTACCATATACTTTCGGAGAGGCCGCCCAGAAATCTACCCGAACCGGGGCCGCCACATAGGTCACGCGAAGTCCATCAAAGCTTCGCCCGACATTGTTCCAGCCGAAATGCCCCACCAAGCGATGCTCGCCGAACGCCAGCTCCTGCCGGCCCAGGATCAGGCTGGTAGGGCCCACGTTCTTGATGCTCACGTAACCCTGGTGCAGATCCAGGAGGTTGTCGTTGGACACGGTCGAGACCTCGCCCCCAAAAATACGAGCGTCCTGGATCTGGATGAACGCAGCGACATCCGGCGTTATCTCGTAGTTCAGGTGAAGACGGATTCTCGAGGCGATGTAACTCAACGTATCGTTGGCGTCCTTGTTGAAATCCGCGTTGTCGCGAAACTCGTAGCGTTCCCGGACCTCGCCGCCAATCGTGACGGCCTGGACGTCAAGCGCGCCGTATGCGCGCGGCGCCTCGGTCCCGAGAACCGCAAGTGCGGTTAACGCGGCTGAGGCGAGATTTCGCACTGCTCTTCGCATCGTGTTTCCCTCCTTCGGGTTCAAGTGGACATCGCTCTCGTCCGTACACATATCGTTTCGTTCCGCCAAACACCGGTTTGAATAGCTTCCGGTCGCGTAACCCGCTACGACGCCTTGGCCAAGGAGACATCGGTTCCCGTGGCCCGGGGCAGCAGGTCAGCCAACGGGCGAGCATACTGGTCCAACAATTCGTACGTCCGGCGGTAGCGCTCGATCTCTCCGGGCGCGCGGGTTTTTTTCCCGTAATAGAGCCCGAGCAGCGGCGTGCGGGCGATCAGAACCTTGTCGTCGAACAGCACGAAGTTGGTAACCATCTCCACACCTTCTCGTCCCGAGAAAGCCACGTCTTCGTGCAAGACGACGCGCACCGCGATGCCGTCGTCCTGTTGGTGCCGAATGGTTCTGAGCACGTCGGAATCTTCCAGGTCTCCCCGGCGCAATACGAAAATCCTCGCGATGGCCACACCGCGATCGCGCGTCCGCACCTGGTCCTCGTAGTACTTGCGCTTTTGCACCTTGCCGAGCCAATCCGTGACGTCGACCGAATTCACGGCGCGGATCTCCCGGGTGCATCGTCCCAGGCACTGGCTGGCTTCAAAGTAGTACTCGCCCTCGGTCAGTGGAATCGCGCCGTCCCCCAGTAACACGAGCACTTGATGGGTCGTGTCGAGGACGGATCGGCTCTTGACGATGGCCTCGGGATCTTCGACGCGGTCCAACGCCGACTCGATTCGGTGCGCACGCATCACCGCTTCGAGAGTCCGAGTCTCCGCGGCGCGCAGCCGGTCGAGAATTAGATGCACGGCCAACGTCAGGAGCACGCCGACGCCGAAGAGGACGTAGGCTTCGCGCTCGAGACTGAGCACGAAGTGAAACAGCAGCGCCAATCCGGCCGCGACCAGGAACTCGATGAGTGTCCGCATCTCCTCTCCGTTGTTTTCGAATGGGAAGAGCAAACGATGTGCCTGAAGAATCCCGCGTCAGGCGGTCAGGCCAGGACCGCAACAACAGATTCGTCGAACAGAAGTGTCGGTGGCGAACAAATCGGTACGGAGCGGGTTGTGGTGCGGAGGAATACAGCGAAGAGCGATGGTTGGTTCGGGGACGAGCCTCTTGCTAAGCGGTCTGCCTGGTCCTGCCCAACGCCGCTCTGCGGAGCACCGCGGCGGCAATCGCTCCCAGCGGCAGTACCTCGTCCACCACGCCGCGAGCAATGGCTTCCGCCGGCATCCCGAACACCACCGACGTGGCCTCGTCCTGGGCGATGGTTGCGGCTCCCGCTCGTTTGAGTTCCACCATGCCTTGCGCGCCGTCGTCGCCCATTCCGGTCATGATGACGCCCACCGCGTTGGGCCCGGCCACCTGCGCCACCGACCGAAACAGCACGTCCACGCTGGGCCGATGCCGCGCCACGAGCGGCCCGCCCGTCACCTGGACCGCGTAGGAATCACCGCAGGCGACGAGCACGAGGTGTCGATTACCCGGCGCGATGAGGGCTCGCCCCGGAGTGACCCGATCCCCGTGTTGGGCTTCCCGCACTTCGATCCGGCACGACCGATCCAGGCGATCCGCCAACGCTCTGGTAAAGCGCTCGGGCATGTGCTGGACGATGACGAGGCCCGGCGAATCGGCCGGAAGCGCCTGGAGGAGCTCTCTGAGCGCGTCGGTCCCGCCGGTGGACGCGCCCACGGCCACGACCGGGTCCGTGATGGAGGCCGGGCGGGGGCCGCCGGCCGCGGGGATCACCGCATCCGCGCTCAACTTCGGTGGAACGCGCCGCCCCGCGCCGATCGGCGCGCCCACGCGAGCCAGCGCGGCCGCGCGCACCGCATCGACGAAGAGCACCGCCGATTCCTCGAAGAACTCGCGAAGCCCCAGTTTGGGTTTCGTGACGATCTCCACCGCGCCCTCTTCCATCGCGAGCACCGCAGCCTCGGTGCCGGCTCCGGTGAAGCTCGAACAGATCACGACCGGAATCGGGTCTTCGGTCATGATCTTATGGAGAAAGGTCAATCCGTCCATGCGCGGCATTTCCAGGTCCAGGACGATCACGTCCGGACGGACGCGAGCCATCTGGTCCATCGCGACGAAGGGATCCGCCGCCGCGGTCACGGCCACTCCGCGCTCGCGCGACAAGATCGCGGTGATGAGTTGACGGACCACGGCGGAGTCGTCCACGACCAGCACCCGCAGCGGCCGCCCTTCAGCCGCAGGGTTTCGAGACGCCGGCCGGCCGCGTGCGACCACTACGCCGCCTCCAGGGTCTCGGCATCCGCCCGCACGTAGACGGTCGGCCCCACGGCCCGCAGTCGGTCGGTGAGCCCGGTGGCGCTTTCGACCTGGCCCAGAATCAGGTACCCGCCGGGCGCCAGATACCCCATCAAGCGATCCACCACCCGCGCCTTGGCCCCGGCGTCGAAGTAGATCAGCACATTTCGGCAGAAGATCACGTCGAACGGCCCGCCCACGGGATACACCTCGTTGTTGAGATTCACGCGAGCGAACCGCAGCAGCGCGCGGATCGACGGTGCGGCCTTCATCCGACCTCGCTGACCGGCGACCCCTTTGAGCATGTACGCCTTCAGAAACTTCTCGGGGATCTCGTGTTTCTGGTCCAGCGACCACACGCCCACGCGCGCCGCTTCCAAGGCCCGCACGGACAAGTCGGTGGCCAAAATCTCCACGTCCCATCCCGCCGCGGCCGGGAACCGGTCCTCCGCCACCATCGCCAACGAGTAGACCTCTTGGCCCGTGGCGCACGCCGCACTCCACATTCGAATGGTCCGCGAGCGCAGGCCCGCCGCAGCCATGCGGTCCCAGCGTGGGAAGACCACGTCCCGCAGGAACTCGAAGTGTTGCGGTTCGCGAAAAAAATGCGTTTCGTTGGTGGAGACCGCGTCGAACAGACTGATCTCCTCGGCTTTATCCCCCTGGACGAGGCGCCGGAAGTACTCGCCGTAGCTTGACAGTTCGAGATCACGCAGGCGTCTGGCGAGGCGCGCGGCGAGCAACTCCTTCTTGGCGGGACCAAGTTGGATTCCCGAATGCTCGTAGATGTAGGTGCGAAATCGTTCGTACTCCAAGTCGGTCATCGGCGGAATGGCCGGATCCGGCCCGACCGATGCGGAGGAGGGATCGGACATCAGACGCCCGCGGGCGTCGACAACACGCGGTCGATATCCAAGATCAGCACGAACCGTGCGCCGATCTTGCCCAACCCCTTGAGCAAATCGCCTCGGATCGGCGTCCCGAATTCAGGCGGTGGTTCCACGTCGCCGGGAGCCAACACCTTCACCTCGCTGACGGAGTCCGCCATGATGCCGGCAACGGTGTGGTCGCCGTTCACCAAGGCCTCGACGACCACCACGCAGGTCCGATTCGTGATCGCGCCGCTCGGCACCCCCAACTTGACCGCGAGGTCGATCACCGGGACCACGCTGCCGCGCAGATTGATCACGCCTCGCACCCAGGCCGGCATGGTCGGCACCGTAGTCAGCGTGGGATCGTACCTGATGATCTCCCTGACCTTCAGGATGCTGACCGCGTACTCCTCCCCCGCCAGCGTGAAGGTCAGATACTGTGCCGTCTCGGCCGCTGCTTGTTCCGTGTCCACGCCCTGTCTGCCTATAGCCTCATGGACGGTCTGCTAGAAGCGCTCGAAATCGGGGTCCGTGTCAGCTGGTACAAGGGCCAAATTGCCGCGCGCGGCGGCTCTGGGCGTACGGTGATCGGCCTGCCCGACCCGATCCGGACCACGCGGGGTCTCACCGGTTCTGCGCTCCGGAGGAACGTCGCCCGCTCTCCCGTCGCGGAAGAACGCCACCAGGCGCTGAAGCGCCTCGGCTTGCGAGGTCATCTCGTCGGCGGTCGAGGCCAGTTCCTCGGCCGCGGAGGCATTGCGCTGAGTCACCTTTTCGACCTGCGTCATCGCGCGGCTGATCTGCGCCACCCCCGCGGACTGCTCCTGCGAGGCCGACGCGACCTCCTGGACCAGCGTGGCGGTTCGACGGATGGCGGGAACCAGTTCGGCGAGCAACTGGCCCGCTCGCTCAGCGACCTTGACGCTGGATCCCGCGAGCGCGCCGATCTCTTTGGCCGCCTCTTGGCTCCGCTCCGCGAGCTTACGCACCTCCGTCGCCACCACCGCGAACCCCTTGCCGTGCTCGCCCGCGCGCGCCGCCTCGATCGCGGCGTTCAGCGCAAGCAGGTTGGTCTGGTAGGCGATCTCCTCGACGATGGAGATCTTCTCCGCGATCGCCTTCATCGCCTCGACGGTCTCCCGCACCACGCGTCCGCTCTCGTCGGCGTCCCCCGCTCCCTTTACGGCCATCTGCTCCATCTGACGGCTGTTCTCCGCGTTCTGGGTCACCGACGCGCTCATCTGCTCCAAACTCGACGTCACTTCCTCCACCGACGCCGCCTGCTCGCTGGTGCCCTGCGACAGCGTCTGCGAAGAGGCCGCCACCTGCGAGGCGGCGGTAGACAACGCACTCGCGCCCGACCGGACCTGCCCGATGACGTGGGTCAATCGCGCGACCATCCGTCGAATCGCGTGAGCCATCTGACCGACCTCGTCGGCGGACGACACGGTGATCCGCTGACTGAGGTTTCCCTCGGCCAGGCCGTTGGCCGCCACCGTCGCCTCCGTGATCCCGCGCGCGATGCTGCGGGAGAACCACCACGCCAAACTGAACCCAACCGCGAGAGACAGCACAACGAGGCCCGACAGCACGATGGTGGCCTTTCCCACCACCCCGCTCAGGGCCCGTTGTTCCTCCCCCGCGCGTTGGATCTGGAGGATCATCAACCGATCGAGCGCCTGAACCGCGCGCCGATCCAGTGGGCCCAATCGCTCGGTCCGCCACTTCGCCGCGTCAACGGTCCGGCCGGCGCGGGCCAGCTCGAACCAGTGCGGCCGGGCCTGGAAATACGCGGACAACACGTTGTCCCACTCCTTGAGCGCCTCCTGCTCGTCGCGCGAACGGGCCCCGGCCGCGTACGCCGTCACGGCAATCTGGGTCTGGTCCTGCCATCGGGCTTCATCGGACGCGATTTTAGCGCGAGCATCTTCGCTCGAGACCACGAACTGCGGCAGCGCGTAGCGGAGTTCCCACAGGCCGCGTTCGACTTGCGCCAGGGTCACCGACGCCGCGACCCGATCGGTGTACAGCTCGTTGAACGCCGACCACAACCTCGCCGTGTCGCGCCATCCCGTGAGCCCCACCACGCCGAGCAGGAAGAGCACGGTCCCAAAACCCAGGAAGAGTTTCCCGCCGATCCCGATTCTCATCACCCCGTTCCTCCCCATGCCCGGCGACCGCCTGGGCGTCGCGGCCGCTTCACGCTGCCGCCGACGGCAACGCGGTGTGCACGCATCTCAGCACGCTCGGCACATCCACGATCAGCGCCACGCGACCGCTCCCCAGGATGGTCGCACCCGAAATCCCACGCGCCCCGCGACACAGCCCGCCGAGCGGCTTGATCACGGCTTGTCGCTCGCCGTAGAGCGCGTCGACGACGAATCCCGCGCGGCTTCCCTGGTCCCGTACCACCACCAGGCTTTCACGCCGCGGCGGCGGACCCGTTCGGCCGAAGAACTCGCGCAGCCGAAGGTACGGCAAGGCTTCGCCGCGCAGATCGATTACGCCGAACGCCTCGCCGCGACCGCGCGCGTCGGACGGCAATTCGAGACATTCGGCCACCGCTCCGAGGGGAATGACGAACGTGTCGTCCGCCACGCCGACCGCAAACCCCTCGATCATCGCGAGCGTGAGCGGGAGACGAATCGTAATTCGCGTTCCCGCGTCCCTGCGACTCTCTACCGACACGGACCCACGCAGCGCGTCCACGTTCTTCCGCACCACGTCCATGCCCACGCCGCGGCCCGACAACTCCGTGACGGCTTCGGACGTGGAGAACCCGGGTTCAAAGATCAAGCGAAGCGTTTCCTGATCGGAACCGGTTTGGTGATCCGCAATCAGTCCCTTGGCTCTTGCCACTTTGAGAATCTTGCCGCGGTCGAGCCCCGCTCCATCATCCTCCATTTGAACCATCAGGTGGCCGGCCTGATGAAACGCGCGCAGGGTCACCCGGCCCTCGGCGTCTTTCCCCTTGCGGGTGCGAACCGTGGGCGGCTCGATCCCGTGGTCGAGGGCGTTTCGAATCATGTGGGTGATGGGGTCCCTGAGGGACTCGATAATGGTGGTGTCCACTTCTGCGTCCTCGCCTTCGATCACCAACCGTACCGACTTGCCGAGGGACTGACTGATGTCGCGCACCGTGCGATGAAATTGTCGGAACAGCGGCCCCACCGGCACCATGCGCACCTTGAGAATTACCTCTTGGAGGTCGCTGAAGAGCCGCTCCACCTGTCGGTGGCCTTCGAGCACTTCGTCGCCGAATACGGTTGCGGATCCCTGCAGCGATTGGCGCAGGCGTCCTTGGGCGATCGCGATCTCACCGGTGAGATCGAGGAGGCGGTCGAGCTTTCCGATATCGACCCGCAGGGTCCGGCTCCGTCTCAATCCCTGGTGCGCATCGTCCGGTACGCCCTCGACCGGCCGTGAGCGGCCCGCGTCCGGCTCCGGAGTCTGACCCTCCGCAAGCGCCTGCCGGGAGACGGCGTGCTGCGCGGATGCGTCGCGAAACCGGCCCAGAAGATCACCGTGGGCGAGGTCCAAATCGTCGCGACCGGTCGGCGCGATCAAGACCATCCGGCGAAGCGCGTCCACGCCGCGAAGGAGCAGCGAAACCAAGTCGGCGGTCACGGGAAGCGTCCGGCTGCGAAATCGCTGGAGCACGTCCTCCATCGCGTGGGCGAACTCGGACACCTTGGGAAAGTCGAGCGTCGAAGCGTTCCCCTTCAGCGTGTGAGCGCACCGGAAGATGGTCTGAATGAGGTCCTCATCGCCCGGGCGGCCTTCCAGTGCGACCAGCGCCTCTTCCATCTCGGTGAGGCGTTCGTCCGACTCGACTAAAAAGGTTTGAAGCACCGCCTTGCGGAGTTCGGCGTCTGGTCCGTCGGACGGCAAATCGGAAGATCGCGCGGGCTCAGCCATCCCGTTTCGCTCAGCGGATGGCGGCTGAACAAGCCGCCCTCGACGGTGGGTGGTCCATCACCATGGGATTCGGAACATCGTGAAGATAGCACACGACCGGATCGCGTCAACACGCGGGAAAACGCGTCGGGGGAAGCCCTGGACAGGGTTTCCCCCGATCATCACCGAACCCGCTTGCATGGACCGGCTCGCTCCATCGAGCCGTCCCAGATCCGAGCGTGTCCTCCGTTCCGCGCGTTAGGCCTCCTTCTCCGCGACGACGGAAGGACCTCCATCATCGCCTGCACTGGAGGAGTCGAGACCTCGTCGGCTTATCCCCGACTGTTGGGTTCGGTGGCTTCGGCTTCCTGCTTGAACACCAGGTGCATCCGCGGATACGCCGCTGCGTCGGGGGTCTCGGACGCTACAGGGCGCCTTCGCCGGTCTCGCCCGTCCGAATGCGGATCGCTTCGCCCACGGGATTGACGAAAATTTTCCCGTCGCCGATGCTGCCGGTTTTCGCCGCGCGCACGATCGTCTCGACGGCGCGTTGGACCAGATTGTCGGGGATCACGATCTCAACCTTGACCTTCGGCACGAACTCGACCACGTATTCCGCCCCGCGATAGACCTCTTTGTGGCCCTTTTGCCGGCCGAAGCCTTTGACTTCGGTTACGGTCATCCCGTGCACGCCGAGATCCGTGAGGGCCGCCTTGACCTCGTCGAGCTTGAAGGGTTTGATGATCGCTTCGATTTTTTTCATAGCGGCGCCCCCGTCCGGAGATTATTCACCCGAGTACGCTCGTTCTTCGTGTTGACTCAGGTCAAGGCCTCGATGTTCGTCCTCGACCGGCACACGTAACCCCACCACCGCATCCACGATCTTCAGAAGAATCAGCGAGCCCACGAATGTAAAGACGGCCGTCACAACCGCCGTCACCGCCTGAACCCCCAACTGGCCGGGATTTCCGAACAACAGCCCCTTCACGCCCACCGACGCCAACAAGCCCGTTGCCAGAATCCCGATGATGCCCCCGACGCCGTGAATGCCCACCACATCGAGCGAGTCGTCATACCCCAATCGTCCCTTGGCCACGACCGAGAAATAACACGCAGCGCCAGCCGCCAGCCCCACGACCAGCGCGGAAAACGGTCCGAGGTACCCGGCGCCCGGCGTAACGGTGGCAAGCCCGGCGATCACGCCGCTTGCCATGCCCAGTACGGTGGGTTTCCCGCGTTGCAGCCACTCGGCGGTCATCCAGGAAATCGCCGCGGCGGAGGCCGCGACGTGGGTGGCCGTAAACGCCACCGCCGCCGTGGTGTTCGCGCCCAGCCCGCTGCCCGCGTTGAACCCGAACCAGCCGAACCACAGCAGGCCGGTCCCGAGCAAGGCCATCGGCAGGTTGTGGGGCGCCATGTTGACGGTTCCATAGCCCTTGCGGGCTCCCAACACCAACGCACACGCCAGCGCGCTGGCGCCTGAACTGATGTGGACCACGGCGCCGCCCGCAAAATCCACCGCCCCCATCTTGGCCAGCCAGCCGCCCCCCCACACCCAGTGCGCCAGCGGGGAGTAAATGAACAGCGACCACAGCACCGTGAACAGGATGACGGCTGAAAAGCGCATCCGTTCGGCAAACGCGCCCGTGATCAGGGCCGGGGTAATGGCCGCGAACATCAATTGAAAGAGCATGAATACTTGGTGGGGAATGGTGGGCCCGTAGGTCGGATGCGGGTCGGTTCCCACGGTCTGCAACCCGGCCCACTCCAGGCTGCCGATGAGCCCGCCTCGGTCGGGTCCGAACGCCAAGCTGTACCCGGCGAGAATCCACACCAGCGTCACCACGCAGAGAATCATGAAGCACTGCATGATGGTACCGAGCACGTTTTTGGTCCGGACCAGCCCGCCGTAGAACAAAGCGAGACCCGGAGCGGTCATCAGCAGAACGAGCGCGCTCGACATCAACATCCACGCGGTATCGCCGGAATCAATCACCGGTGGGGTGGGCGCCTGGGCCTCCTGCGCCCAGGCGAGTTCCGGCCAGACCAGTGCGAGGGCGCCACACGCTCCCGACACCATCCATACCCTGGACCGCGGCACGTCGATCATGAGGAGTCTCCTCGTCAAGAGTTCCGCGTTCGACAATTTTGTCAGTGACCGTGGCCCGGTATACTGTCACAACACGAGGGCGGGGTCAACAGGCATGCGACAACGGGTGCGGAAAGTGGCGCGAAGGGGTGGGCCGGAACCCGGCGAGGAGCGGATCGAGGGAGCCGGGGGCCCTTCCGGGAGGAGATGCTATAGCGGGAGCGGGCTTCGGCTGGTGCCCGGTTCGGGATTGGGCGCCAACTCCAGCGCGTCCACCCGTTCCCATGTCGGCCCGGCTTCGTCCCGTTGTCGGTCGGCGGCAAGGGTGTCGAACGCGCGGGTCAACAGCGTGGCGGCATCGCCCCACCGCCGGGGGGCGTTCAGCATCACCAACAGCACGTCACCCTGCTCACGCACGACGCGCGCGATGAGACAGCGCCCCGCGCCCCGAGTGAACCCCGTTTTCACGCCCACCATGCCTTCGAACGTGGCCATCAACCGGTTGGTCGTCCGAAACGGATAGACTCGTCGGCCGTCAACGGTCACCAGCTTCCCTCCGCGCAGCTTGACCGCTTCGGCAAACGCCGGACGTTCCTGTGCAGCGGCGGCGAGCCGCGCAAGATCCTGCGCCGAGGAGTGATGCCCCGGCGCGTCAAATCCGCAGGCGTTGGCGAAATGCGTCTCGGTCAACGCCAACGCCTCCGCGTAGCGATTCATCTTGTTCACGAACGCGGTCTCCGTTCCCCCGATGGCTTCGGCCACGGCCCGGCACGCGTCGTTCGCGGAGGTGACCAACATCGTCTGAATGAGATCTCCCAGTCGGAACCGCTGCCCGGCCCGCAGCCGCAGCCGATGACCCGTGGCGCGGGCCGCGTGGCGGCTGATCGTCACCTCGGCGTCGGGGTCCCCTTCGTCGATCGCGATCACCGCAGTCATCACCTTGGTCAGGCTCGCCGGCGCCAACCGAGCGGTCGAGTTGGATTCGTACAGGACCCTGCGCTGTTCGAGGTCCACGAGCAAGAGACCCTTCGCGCGGACTTTGGGCCACACCGCAGGCTCCTCGGCCCATCCCGCCGCGGCCGATCCCCACAGCATGGCCGCGCCGACCACCGCCGTCCACCCGACACCCGGTTGCTTCAACCTTCACCCCCAGCCGCCGATAATTGGGCGAAACTATAATGGAAGGCGTTCGGATCGTCAACGTGTGGTGGTCCACGGGGGAGGAAACCGTTTCGACCGAATCAGTCCCAGCTTGGCTGCGCGATACGTCAGCGCGGTCACCAAGCACCCGACGCCGTACACCACGCTGCGCCGGAAATTGATCGACGAGGATTCGGCCGTGTATTTGGTGGGGCAACTCACCTCCCCGATGGCGTGTCCGCCCCACAAGATCTGCGCGAGCATTTGGTTGTCGAACACGAAATCATTCGAGTTGTCCTCCATCGGCAACGCTCTGAGCAGCGCCGCGGAAAACGCGCGATAACCCGTGTGGTACTCCGACAATTTCGCCCCCAACAAGAGATTCTGGAACAGCGTCAGCACGCGGTTCGAGAGGTATTTCCACGCCGGCATCCCGCCTTTCAGCGCATACCCGCCCAGAATTCGCGATCCCAACACGCAAGGATACAGGCCGTTGGCGATCATGGAGACCATCGCGGGGATCAGATGGGGCGTGTACTGATAGTCGGGATGGACCATCACCACGATGTCGGCCCCCGCGTCCAGGGCCAGCCGGTAACACGTCTTTTGGTTGGCGCCGTACCCGAGGTTGCGCGGGTGGCGATGGACCGTCACCCGATCCAGGGTTCGGGCCACCGCCACGGTGTCGTCGCGGCTGGCGTCATCCACCAGAATGATCCGGTCCACGATGCCTTGCTCCATGACCTCACGATAGGTGTCCTCGAGCGTGCGCGCCGCGTTATATGCGGGCATCACCACCACCACGTACCGAGACTTGTACACCCGTTACTCCACCCACAGCACGAGGCACTTGGCGCTGCCGCCGGCCTTGTGAAACTCGGAAAGATCCACGGGCCGTGGCGTCCACCCCGCCGCGCGCAACGACGCTTCCAGCGCCGCACACCCCGATTGCAGCACCACCTCGCGGCCCGCCACGATCGCGTTGCACCCGAAGCGCAACGCGTCGGCCTCGTCCACCGCAATGGCCTCGGGCACGAATTGGGCGATGACCCGCTGCCCGTACTCGTCGAACGCCGGCGGATAATACAACGCGCGCCGCTCGTCCAGCGGGCAGAAACAGGTGTCCAGGTGGTAGAAGCGCGGATCGATCAACTCGAGCGACAGTACCCGGCACCCGAGGATCGCGGCCACCGCCTGGTGGGACGTGACGTCGGAGCGGAGCCGGTACCCGGCGAACAACGTGTCGCCCAGCCAGAGGGCATCACCCTCGCCTTCAAAACAGGTCTGCTCCGGCAGCGTGTCGATCGCGTACCCGCGGGTTCGAAACCAGGCCTCGTAGGTGGGCTGCTCTCGCTGACGTTCGGGATGCAGGAAACGGCTGGCGATGAACCGGCGGTGCGCCACCATGCCCGCGTTCGCCGTGAACACCAAGTCGGGCAACCCCTTAACCGGCTCCAACAGGTCCACGTGGACGCCCAACCCGGCGGTCAGCAGATCGTACAGCGCGCGCCACTGTGCCCGAGCGCGGTCGGGGTCGGCCGGCCGGCGCACGTCCATCCACGGGTTGATTTCGTACTCGATGCCGTAGTAGTCGGGAGGGCACATCAGCAGGGAGCGCCCGTGCGTCATCCCGCGTTGGCGCTCGTTGATGACGGCTCGGACAGGGCCTCGACCAGCGTGCGCAGGAACGGCTCCACGTCCGTGACCAAGCCCATGGCTTGAAAACTCCCGCGGTCGGCCAATTTGGTCACCACCGCCGGGTTGATGTCGACGCAGATGACCTTGACCGACGCCGGCAGAATGTTGCCGGTGGCGATCGAGTGCAGGGTGGTCGCGATCAGGATCGCCACGCTCACGCCGCGGATCTTCTCGCGCATCGCATCCTGCGCCCGCACCGCATCGGTGATGACGTCGGGCAGCGGCCCGTCGTCTCGAATCGATCCGGCCAACACGTAGTCCACGCCGCGGGTCACGCACGCGTGCATAATCCCGCGGGAGAGCAGCCCGCGTTCAACCGCCTGCCGGATGCCCCCGGCCCGGCGTATCGCATTGATCGCGCGCAGGTGGTGTTCGTGACCCTCTTTGACCGGCACGCCCGCGTCCAAAGACATGCCCAGCGACGTGCCGAAGAGCGCCTGCTCGATGTCGTGCGCGGCCAACGCGTTGCCCGCAAAGAGCACCTGCACATACCCCGCCTTGATCAAGCGCTCCAGGTGTCCTCCCGACCCGGTGTGGATCACCGCCGGTCCCGCCACCACCAACACCTTCTGGCCCGCGGAACGGGCGGTCTTGATGTGCCGGGCCATTTCGCGGATGACCACGGCTTTGGGCTTTTCGGATGACACGCTGCTGGCCATGAACTCAAACACGTTGCGTTCGGGGGAGCGGTCGATCGGCGCGACCTTGACCCCGGCGTGGCCCACCACCACGAGGTCGTCGCGCCGCACCCGGTGCATGGGAAGGGTGAAGGCCCGCCCGGACGCAGGGTCAAACCCGATCCCGCAGTCCATCTCCGGGTGCTCGACCGGGATCCACGCGCCCTGGCGCCGGATCCAGGTGTCGAAGTGCGTGGTGCAGTAGAACCCGTCCGGAAACGCGCCGTCGCAGTCCGCCCGAACCAGGAGCGCGTCTTCCCCGTGGACCGGGATCGCGCCGTGTTGGCCGATGCGACCCAGGATCGCGTCGAGTTGCTCCGCGTCGGACGCGCTCACGCGGATCACGGCTCGGCTGGTGTCCTGTCGGGTGTGCCCGACCGCGAGTTCCATGATCTCAAAGCTCCCGCCAAGAGTCATGATTTCGTCAAGGACTTTGGGAAGCAGCAGCGAATCGATGATGTGGCCGCGGAGCTCGACGGTTTCGGACGGCATCGGTGCCTTTTAGAATGAGAAAGCCGAGCGGACTTTTGCGAAGCGTTTCAATCCCCGCACCAGCCTGACAGGTTCGGACTGACCGAGCCTGTTCAGGAGCGGTCAGATGCAAGGCGCCGCGAGCACCGCAGTCGTAGGGGCGTATTGCTATACGCCCCTACAAAGACGTGAGCAGCGGAAGCGCAGCGGCAACGCCGCAGATGGCCGCTCATGGACAGGCTCCTACCCGATCAAATGCTCTCTGATGGCGTTCGCGAGGGCGTCGACAGACAGCGGTTCGGACGCCGAGAACACCAGCTTTCCCCGTTTGTACAAATGCGTGGTCGGGTAGCTCTCGAACTCGTAGCGTTTTTTGATCTCGCGAGAGCCCGGCACGTGCATCAGGGCTCTCCCGAACTTGACCTTTGGCGAGAACGATCGAACCGTCGCCTGGATGGCGGGCTCGTATTCCTCACAGCCGTGGCAGTTGGCGATTTTGAAAAACACGGCCGCGGCGGGCGCTTCGTGGAATTCTTCGAAGTTCTCGTCGCTGACCCGCGGCAGTTCGATCGCTTCGGGCTGTGAGCCGTCCATGGGCGGAGAAGGGCGCCGAAAACCGTCGGGGCGCACCAGCGTGCGCCCCGACGCGTGTTCGGATCGCAAGTGGTTACTTCAAGGTCTTGATGGCGTTCAGAATCTCCTGATCATCGCGCGGCGTCAGGATTTCTTGCACCTTCACGAACCGCACGACCCCGTTCTTGTCGATCACTACGGTGGCGCGCTTCGTGATGTATTTGTCTTCTAAGTACATGCCGTACTTTTTCGCGACGTTGCCGCCCATGTCGGAGAGCAAGCGGTGTTTGAGTCCCAGGGAGTCCGCCCACGCTTTGTGGGAGTAGACGCTGTCGATGCTGACGCCCAGCACCTCCGTGTCGGCCGACGAAAACTTCGGGAAGTCGTCGGTCAAACACTTGTTCTCCTTGGTGCAGACCGGGCTCCAATCGAGCGGATAGAACGCCAGCACCACGTTCTTCTTGCCCTTGAAGTCGCCTAGTTTCACTTCCTTCTGATCCTGATCTTTCAGCGCGAAGTCCGGAGCCGTCGCCCCCACTTGAATTTCCGCTGCCATGGCCGTTCCTCCTCGTGTGTCTGTCAGATCGCGCAACCGTGCGGAAGAACCCGCACCGCGCACCGGAAGAAAAGAGTCACCCTTCTAACACGGCGATTTTGGCGTTGTCAAGCCGCGTCGCGGAGCGCCGAAAACCGGGTCGAGCATCGACCGCCAGTCCATATGCTCCTGGAATGGAGGCAGACGGCGCATTCTTTACTTTCGATTCCCGCGTTGTTACCATCCCGTGATGTTGCTCATGGGAGATTCGAGTATGCAGAGACGGCTGGTGGGCATCATGATGGCTTCGGCACTGCTGATGATGGGAAGCCTGGTCGCGGGGCATACCCAGGCCGCCGAAGCGCCCAAGACCGCGGCCACCCCGCAGAAGCCGGACGGCAAACCCGGTCGCGCCGTCGAGACGCTGGGCAACGAGCACGTCGCGTCGCCCAGCACACCGCACGTCCCGTACAACACCGCCCCGCCGACGTCCGGACCGCACCTCCAGTGGGTCGCCAAGTGGGGCGTGCACAAAGCCCCCATCGTGAGAGAACTCCAGGTCCACAATCTGGAGGACGGTGGCGTGATCGTGCAGTACAAGTGCGATCAACCTTGCCCCGACCTCGTGGCCAAACTGGAAGCCCTGGCCGCCCGGTACCGCGACAAAGCCGAGGCGGATCGCGCGTCCATGCCGCGGCCCGCGACTCCTGATCGCCCGCTCCGCAGTAAATACGACCATTTGATCGTAGCGCCGTACCCCGACATGCAGCACCAGATCGCGTTGACCGCGTGGGGCCGGATCGACTCCTTTGACGGATACGACGAGGACCGGATCGTCCGGTTCATCGAAGCCTTTATCGGAATCGACCACCACCCCGCGCACGAAAAGGCTCCCGCAGCACAGAAACCGTGACGGCCGCGTTATCGTGGCGGCAGATCGCGGCCGCGGCGAGTTCCGGTCTCCTGCTCACCCTCAGTTTTCCCCGCCCGCAACTCGCGCTCGCCGCGTGGTTCGCGCTGGTGCCGCTGCTGTTGGCGATCGCGACGGCCTCGCGCCGCGGCGCCTTCCTCCTCGGGTGGATCGCGGGAGCCACGTTCTTCACCGGGTCGTTGCGGTGGCTCGTCTACACCATGGTGCACTACGGCCACCTGCCGGAATGGCTCGGTTACCCCCTGCTGCTGTTGTTGGCCGCCTATCTCGCGGTCTACGTGGGGCTGTTTGCGTTGACCGCGCTGATTCTGGCGAACCAACGGACGTGGATACGTTTGGTCGCGCTCCCCGCGGCGTGGACCGCGGTCGAACTGACGCGCACGTACCTGTTCACGGGACTCCCGTGGGGCGCGCTCGGCTACTCGCAGGCCGGCACCCTGCCGGTGATCCAGATCGCGGAGTTCACCGGGGTGTACGGCGTCTCGTACCTGATTGTGTTCGTCAACACCGCGCTGGCCGTGGCGCTGGCAGCGATGCGTCCCACCGGGGAGATGCCGATGCCGATCCCGGTGGCGTCGTTTGTCCCCATGCAGGGCCCGCCCGTGTCTCTGCGCGGGGTAGCCGGACCGCTGGGCCTCGCCGTGCTGGCGCTTCTGGCCGTGCTGGTATACGGTCACTGGCGCCTCGATCAGATTGCCGGGGCCATGGCGGAAACCACCCCCGTCACCGTCGCCGTGGTGCAGGGCAACATCGATCAGGACCGCAAGTGGGACCCGGCGTTTCGGCGAGAGACGATCGACCGGTACCAGGCCCTCACCCGCGAACAGGCGGATCAGCCGCTGGACTTGATCGTGTGGCCCGAGGCCGCGATGCCGTTCTTCTTCGAGCGGGATGTCGCGCACCGGGAGGAGTTGATCGAATTCGTGGTCAGAGAAGGCACGCCATTGCTCTTCGGCAGCCCGGCGGTCGAGTCAGCGGTCGGCGAACAGCCGCGGCTGTACAACAGCGCGTACGTGGTCACCGCGAACGGTGGGATTGCGGGCCGCTACGACAAGCTGCATCTGGTGCCCTTCGGCGAGTACGTGCCGCTCGAACGCCTGCTGTTTTTTGTGAACAAGATGGTCGACGGCATCGGAGAGTTCGTCCCCGGAGAGAACGCCACCGTGTTTAGGCTCGACCGATTCCGGCTCGGCGTGATGATCTGTTTCGAGGTCGTGTTCCCGGAATTGACGCGGGCCGCGGTCCGGAACGGAGCCACGCTGATGGCCGCCATCACCAACGATGCCTGGTTCGGCCGCTCCGCCGCCCCCTACCAGCACCTCGACATGGTGGTGTTCCGCGCGGTCGAGAACCGGGTCCCCTTTGCGCGCGCCGCCAACACCGGCATCTCCGGGTTCATCGACGCGACCGGACGTCTGGTCACCACGAGCGACCTATTCGTGCCGGCCACCCGCGTCGCCACGCTCGTCCCCAGGATGGAGAAGACCTGGTACACGCGTTACGGTGACCTGTTCGCGTGGTTCTGCGCCGTGTTCGTGCTGGCGGTGTTGGCACGCGCGGCCCGCGAAGCTCGACGTGAGGCTTGTAGGGGCAAACCCTCGTGACGAGCGGCCGTGAGCCGTGATAGTATCGTCCACGCTATCGATGTCTAACACATACGGAAGAGTCGAACAACCCGACAGGCTGCTCAAAAAGTTCCGGCTGCAAGGCCGCAGGGAGGAGGAAACCGGAGCGTACTGGGTCGTACGTGAGGATTTCCGACGGACCGAGAATCTGCACTGCGCCGTAGGCGCAGCATGGAATCGTCCGTCTCTCTGCAGATGGCGAAGCAACGCTGCAGACGGACTTTTTCAGCAGCCTGCCAAGGAGGAGTGCCGTGATTCTCGAAGATTATCAGAGCCGATTTGAATCATTGCGCCAACGCATGATCACCCTGCGGGGGTATCTTTGACCACGCTCGCCTGACATCCCGCCTCGACGAGCTCGAGCGCCTCGCCTCCACCCCGGATTTCTGGAACGACCAGCGTAAGGCCAAAACCCTCACGCAGGAAAAGGCCCGTCTGCAAAGAGAACTTGACCAGTGGGGCTCCGCAGAGCGCTTGGCCGAAGACGTGACCGCGGCGATCGAGCTGTCCCGCGGCGGAGACGACTCGTTGCTCGGGGAACTCGCCTCGCAACTCGACACCCTGGAACGTTCGATCTCCCAGCTCGAACAGGAAAAACTGCTCTCCGGAGAGAAGGACATCAACTCCGCGTTCGTGACGATTCACCCGGGCGCGGGCGGCACCGAGTCGCAAGACTGGGCCCAGATGCTGATGCGCATGTACATGCGCTGGGCCGAGCGCGCCGGCTACGGCGTGGAAATGATCGACCTGCAACCCGGCGACGAAGCCGGCATTAAAGACGCGACCTTCATGGTGAAGGGCGAGTACGCCTACGGCCGCCTGCGGGCCGAGGCCGGCGTGCACCGGTTGGTGCGCATCTCGCCGTTCGACGCGAACAAACGGCGGCATACGTCGTTTGCGTCCGTGTTCGTGTACCCCGAAATCGAGGACGACATCGACATCGTGATCGACGAAAAGGACCTGCGCATCGACACCTACCGTGCCTCCAGCGCCGGCGGGCAGCACGTGAACAAGACTTCGTCGGCCGTCCGAATCACGCACCTGCCCACTGGCATCGTCACCCAGTGCCAGAACGAACGCTCGCAGCACCAGAACAAGGAAGTCGCGATGCGCGTGCTGCGCGCCGAGTTGTACGAGATGGAGCAGCGCAAGAAGGACGAAGAAGTCGCCAAACTCGCCGGCGAAAAGAAAGACATCGCCTGGGGCAGCCAGATCCGCTCCTACGTGTTCCAGCCCTACCAAATGGTCAAAGACCACCGCACCGGCAAAGAAGTCGGCAACGTCTCCGCGGTGATGGACGGCGAAATCGACGAGTTCATCGAGGCGTACCTTATGCAGCAGGCCGCTGGCGCGGCCGCAAAGCGGTAAGCTGCTGCTATTCACGCCGTCGGGCAGTAGATTCGTGGTTGGAGTTATACGCAGTTTGGTTCCAACCTGCGTATAAGTCCCCGAAAGTCCATCTCGAAAGTATGCAACGCCGTTGCTTGCTAATCCCCCCATTCTTGCCCTATAGTGCCCCCGCTGCATATGGATGACCTCAACGACCAGATTCGCTCCCGTCTGGCCAAGCTCGACACGCTCAAAGCCCTCGGCATCGACCCGTTCGGCAGGCGATTTGTCCCCGACGACTCGGCTCAGGACATCCACCGACGGTTTGGACAGCTCTCGCGCGAACGCCTTGAAACCGATACCCCGTCCGCTGAAATCGCGGGCCGCGTGGTGGGGCTGCGTCGATTCGGGAAGGCGGCATTCGTGCATCTCCAGGACGCGAGCGGGCGGATCCAGGCGTACTTGAAGCGCGACGCGCTCTCGGCCACGGATTTTTCGATCGTTGAGCAATTGGATTTGGGCGATTTTATCGGCGTGCGCGGGCGGGTATTCCGCACCAAGACCGATGAGTTGACCGTGGAAGCCCGCGAGGTGGTGCATCTCGCCAAGGCGCTGCGGCCGCTTCCAGAGAAATGGCACGGCCTCACGGACGTGGAAATCCGCTACCGGCAGCGGTATCTGGATCTGATCGCCAACCCCGAGGTCAAAGAGACGTTCGTCAAGCGCAGCCGCATCATCCAGGGGTTCCGGAATTTCTTCAACGCCAAGGGGTTCCTCGAGGTCGAGACGCCGATGATGCAAGCCGTGGCGGGCGGCGCGGCTGCGCGGCCGTTCATCACGCATCACAACGCGCTGAGCACGGACCTCTATCTGCGGATCGCGCCGGAGCTGTATCTGAAACGGCTGATCGTGGGCGGGTTCGAGAAGGTGTACGAGATCAACCGCAACTTCCGCAACGAGGGCGTTTCTACGATCCACAATCCAGAATTCACGATGCTGGAGTTTTATATCGCACACGCGGACGTGACCGACCTGCTGCCCCTGACCGAGGACCTGATCACGGGGATCGCGCAAGAGGTCTGCGGCACGCTGGAACTGACCTATCAGGGGAAGGCGATCGACCTGCGGCCGCCGTGGAAGCGGATCGGCATGCTGGAAGCGATCGCGGAGCAACACGGGGTCAGCGTGGATTCGGTGCGGGATCGCGACGCGGCGGAGCGGCTCGCCCGGTCCGTGGGAGTCCCGGTCAAAGGGGATGAGACGCTGGGCCAGATCCAGGCTGCATTGTTCGAGCACTCAATCGAACCCGCGATCGTCAACCCGACGTTCATCACCGATTTTCCCACCGACATCTCCCCGCTGGCCAAGCGGCGCAGCGACGACGCGTCTCTGACCGAACGGTTCGAGCTGATCATCGCGGGCCGGGAAATCGCCAACGGCTTTTCCGAGCTGAACGATCCCATTGACCAGCGTCAGCGCTTCGAGGCGCAGGCCGCCCAACGCGCACGCGGCGATGAAGAGGCGCACCGAGTGGACGAGGATTTCCTTCGTGCCTTGGAGCACGGGATGCCGCCCGCCGCCGGCGAAGGGATCGGCATCGATCGGCTCGTGATGTTGTTGACGGACCAGGCGTCAATTCGTGATGTCATTCTTTTTCCACAAATGAAGCCTGAGGCCTAGGGCTCGTCCATGAATCCCAACCCGCTACCCGCGTGAGCTACCAAGTCTTGATTGCCCTGCGCTACCTGCGCGCCAAGCGGCGCCAGCGAACCGTGTCTCTCAACACGTTCATCTCGATCGCCGGGGTCACGCTCGGGGTTGCGGCGCTGATCGCCACCCTCGCGGTGATGAGCGGGTTCGAGGAGAACCTGCGCGAGAAAATCCTCGGCACCAACGCCCACGTCGTGATCGTCGACCGCGCGCAGCGCCCCATCAAAGGCTACGAGGAACTGGTCAAAACCGTGTCGAAACTCCCCCACGTGGTCGCAGCCGCGCCGTTCATCTTCAATCAAGTCCTGCTCACTGCCGAATCGAACGTCTCCGGCGTGGTCCTGCGCGGCATCGACCCCGCCACCGAGGGATCGGTCACAGACTTGGAGCGCAATTTGATCGACGGCCGCCTCGCTGACCTGACGACCGCGTTTCCCCCGCCCGAGGACAAGCCGGAGCTCTCGCCCCGGTTCGGCATCATCATCGGCAAGGAACTCGCGCTGCGTTTGGGCGTGTTTATGGGCGACACCCTCAACGTGGTGTCGCCGCAGGGCACCATGGGACCGTTCGGCATGGTCCCGAAGCTGCGGCCCTACCAGGTGGTGGGCATCTTCGACTCCGGCATGTACGACTACGACTCGTCGTTCGCGTATATTTCGATCGAGCAGGCCCAGGACTTTTTCCAGATGGGTGCCGCGGTCAACGGCATCGAGGTCAAGGTCGACGAGATCTTCCGGGCCGAACAGGTGGCGGTCGCCGCCGAATCCGCGCTAGGTGGGCAGTACTGGGTGCGCGACTGGCGCGAGATGAACCGCAACCTGTTCTCAGCCTTGAAGCTCGAAAAGATCATCATGTTCATTATTTTGATTTTGATCATCCTGGTCGCCGCGTTCAACATCATCGGCACGCTCACCATGATCGTGATCGAGAAGTCGCGCGAGATCGCGATCCTCAAAGCCATGGGCGCCACCCGGCGGGCGGTTATGGGCATTTTCATGCTGGACGGCCTCATCATCGGCGGGGTGGGCGTGGTGATCGGCATCCCGTTGGGTTACCTGGTTTGCTGGGCGATCGAAACGTTCTACACGCTGCCCGCCGACGTCTACTACATCAGCCACATTCCGGTCCGGATCTACCCCTTCGACGTCGCGTTGGTCGCGGGCTCAGCCCTACTGATCACGTTTCTGGCCACGGTCTACCCCTCGTGGCAAGCGGGGCGCCTCGCGCCCGTCGAGGCTCTGCGGTATGAATGAGTCGATCATTCAGACCGAGGATCTTCACAAGTCGTTTGCGATCGGGCGCGACACCATCGACGTGCTTCGCGGCATCAACCTGACCATTGCACGCGGCGAAATCGTGGGGTTGATCGGCGCATCCGGCGCGGGCAAGAGCACCCTCCTGCACCTGCTGGGGGGATTGGACCGCCCCACCACCGGCACCATCACCGTGGACGGCGTGCGGGTGGACCGACTGCGCGAGGCGGAGATCGAGCCGTTTCGCAACCGCACGGTGGGCTTTGTCTTCCAGTTTCACCACCTGCTGCCCGAATTCACGGCGCTGGAGAACGTGATGATGCCGGGACTGATCCGAGGGCTGAATCACGCCGAGATACGCGAACGCGCGCGACACATCTTGGACAACGTGGGACTCGGCGCCAGACTGGCGCATCGGCCGGGCGAACTCTCAGGCGGAGAGCAGCAGCGGGTGGCGATCGCGCGCGCGCTCGTGCTGGAACCGCCGGTCGTGCTCGCCGACGAACCCACCGGCAACCTGGACACCCACACCGGCGAAGAGGTGATCGCGGTGCTCAAACGCCAGCATCAAGCCCGCGGCACGACCTTCCTGATCGTCACGCACAACGAAAAGCTCGCCCTGGAAGCAGATCGAGTGATCAGGATGGTCGATGGAAGGATTGAATAGACGGTCTGCTTCGGAACCCGCCGTCTAGCCCTCAGACGGCGGAGCCTGTTCAGGAGCGGTCAGATGCAAGGCGCCGCGAGAACCGGACCTGTAGGGGCGTATTGCAATACGCCCCTACCACGACGTGAGGACCGGAAAGCGCTTCGCGCGGCTCTCTCGCGCTGGCAATGACCACTTCCGCTCGCTTGGCGAAGCAAGCGCAGCGGCAACACCGCAGATGGCCGGTCATGGACAGGCTCCTCAGAAGCCCAGCGTGAGTTGCGCGACATACCGCCGATCCACCCGCTGCCCCGCAAACGTCCCCACCTCCTCGGCATACGTCGCCGCCGCCAGGGTCAGAATCCACAAATCAAGCGTGACGCCGGCCGTGTAATACCCTTGGTTCACGCCCGCCTGGATTGCCAGGATCTTGGGAAAACGCGCCTCGGCACCCAAATGAACTCGCTTGTAGAGGTCGTCATCCTCGGTGATCTCCTTGGTGAGGTCGTGGACCTCCAGAACCAAGGTGTTGGATAGCAGCCACAAATCGGGATGGAGTCCAACGCCCATGTGGAGCTGCTGCGGAATAACGCCCAGGGCTTCGAAATCCAAGTCGCCGAGGTTTTGCACCATGAGTGCGACGGACGGTCGCAACAGGACCGGGAAATTCACCTTCGTTCCGATGTCGAACGCGACATCGGTGGCTTTGGTCCGATCCGCAAACGGGTCGAAGTCCACCACAATATCCGCGGCCTGGAATATCTTCTTCACGCCCTCGCGTCGCACGTATTTTCCGGTCGCCCCAACCTGCAGCGCGCCCTTCCAGAAGCCATACGCCACGCCCACGAGGCCGGCCGCGTCGACCTTGGCGTCGGTCACCACCTCCGGGTTCGCGGGATTCCGGACCTCCAGATCCAAGACCGCGTCTCCGAGCACCCCGAAGGCGAAGTTGCGCATGTAAAAATTGGGGAAGAGCGCAACCTGCGCATGTTGGTGTTCGCCCACGTGTTGATTCAGGAAATCCGCCACCGCCGTCTCGTCGGTGCCCTCCAAGTCCTGGATATCCGAGGCCAGACCGAGACTGTTTTCCGACACGGACACATACGGGTTCAGGATCGCGGCGCCGGCGCGCTCCACGTCGTTCAAGCCCGCCGGGTTATACAGCAGCGCGTTCTCGTCGTCGGACAGGGTGATAAACGCGCCCCCCATTCCGAGCGGACGCACTCCGCGAAACAAAGTGGGGTACTCCGCGGCCAAAGCCGGCCTACATGTTCCCCAAACGAGGGCCACCCCCACGATCGCCATCCATATCCGACGTTGCATCATCGGGCTCCTCTCCCTACCGCCTAGCTATGGAAGTGCCAAGAACGCTTGGAGCTCAACGTCCGACACGTCACTGTCGTTGTTCCCGTCGAGTTGAGTCTTAATCTCGGCGAGGTCGCTCGTTAAGTCCTCGTTCGACAACCCCACCCCTGCGAGTCCTTGGACGACAAGGTCGAGGTCATCAGAAATCTGGCTGACTGTCCCGTTTGCACTCTGGGCGCTCTGCACCTCAGTCAAGGTGGGGACGGTATTCGGTCTCCCGTTGGGTTTGAAACCGTTTGTGAGCTCAACACCGGCCGTCACCACAATGTCCGCCATGGCGGAAATGGCCATTTGGAGATACTGGTTAGGCGTCGGATTCGAAAGGTTGGCCAAGATCTCCACCGCCGCGTGCAAATCGGCAACGTCACCAGCGCTCGGTGACGGCATCAAGATGGAAAAACTGGAAAAGCTGTTGGTCGCCCCAATGGTCGTGTTCACCGAGTTCTCGATCAAATCAAACACGTTAAGACCCGCACGACCGGAGTACGCGGATGCGAGGAGGCTGGCGGTCTCCGCGTCACAGGTAACAGCGGAAGGGTTCGTTCCACACAGACCTTGCAAGATGGCGATGGCTTCGGTGTAATTCCCGTTGTCGATGGCGATCTTCGCCGACTCGATCTTGGCTTCGGCCGTATTGCCGTCGGCAAGGCTTTCGAACAGATTCTGGTCGCCGCACGCACCCAACGCCCCGGCAAGCAGTCCCACCCAGAAGGCGCTCACCACACGACGCGTGGAACGATTGGTCTTGGTCATCGCCTCTCCTTCACGCAGTCCACGCTCCGGACCGTGGTTGAACATGGGCTCCACTATATCGGAGCACCAGGCCTTGTCAATTCCGGCTGATGGTGGTTGGAAGGGCACCCATGGGGGTCGCCCCATTACGGTGAACGCGGTTCGGTGGGTGCTTCGGTGCTGATCTGGATCGCACGGAACACGTCGGTCCCGCGAATGTTTTCGAAGAACTCGGCCTGCACTTTGATCCGTTTTCCCTTGTTGAGGCCGGGGTGCAGCCCGATCAGCGCGATGCTCTGGCCCGACGTGAAGCCCACCGCGGTGACCGACAACATTTCTTTCTCATACGGCAATTCGGTGTGGATGATGTTGTCGATCTCACCGGACACCGTGACCTTGGTGCCTTTCTTCATGTTCGCGATTCCAGACCCGCCGCAGGCAAGCGGCAGCGCGACGAGGATAAGCACCAGCGTTTTTCGAAGCGGTTGAAGCGTCATTCCGATCCCCCTGCCGATCCCCCTGCGACGGACACCTGCGACGGCGAAAGCGCGGCCTTCAGTGACGCCAGGTACGTCATCAACTCCTCACGACGGCGACGCGCGTCGGGTTGCGCTTGGAGCCGCTTGATCAGGGCGGACGCCACGATCACGCCGTCGGCCACTCCCGCGATCCGCCCCGCTTCCTCGGGCGTGGACACGCCGAATCCCACCGCCACCGGCAGATCGGTCGCGCGCCTGATCCTGGCCACCCCTTGCTCCACCTGGTCCAGCGCAGGCAGCTTGGCGCCGGTGATCCCGGTAAGCGACACATAGTATAAGAATCCTCCGCCCCGCTGTGCAATGAATTTGATGCGGGCCGACGGCGTGGTGGGCGCGATCAGATAGATCAGGTGCAATCCGTCCGCCCGGGTGGCCGACTCGAGCGCCCCAGCTTCTTCCGGCGGCAGATCGGGCACGATCAAGCCGTCAACACCCGCTGCTGCCGCGTCGCGGGCCAACCGCTCGTCGCCGTACTGGAACACCAGATTGTAGTAGGTCATGAACAACAGCGGGATCTGGACCGTCGCGCGCAGGCGACGAACCAGCGTGATCGCGTCCGCCAACCGCACCTTCTGGGTCAGGGCCCGTTCCGCGGACCGCTGGAGCACGGGGCCGTCCGCCAGCGGATCTGAAAATGGGATGCCGATCTCCAGCAGATCGGCACCGGCCGAGACGGCCGCGCGCGCCCACTCCTCGGTTGTGGTGAGGTCAGGGTCGCCCAGCATCACGTACGGAATCAGCGCCTTCTCGCCGCGTTCACGCAGTCGGGCGAAGGTCCGGTCGATGCGGTTGTCGGAGCGGGTCACAACGCGATCCCCCTGATCTGCGCCACGTGCTGCACGTCTTTGTCTCCTCGCCCCGACAGGTTGACGATTACAATATCCCGTTTCCCCATACGAGGCGCCAGGACTGCGAGGTGCGCAATCGCGTGCGCGGACTCCAACGCGGGGATGATCCCCTCGGTGCGGCCCAAGCGATCGAATGCCTCGAGCGCCTCTTTGTCGGTCACGGACGCGTATTCGATCCGGCCCAGGTCGCGATACCACGCGTGCTCCGGTCCCACCGCGGAATAGTCCAACCCGGCGGACACGGAGTGGGTGGTCTGAATCTGCCCATCGTCGTCCTGGAGCAGCACGGTCTTGGTGCCTTGGAACACCCCGATGCGTCCGCCGGCGAATCGCGCCGCGTGCTGGCCCGTGGACACGCCCAGGCCGGCCGCCTCCACCCCGATCATCCGCACGCGGCGATCACGCAGGAACGCGGAAAACAGGCCGATGGCATTGCTCCCCCCTCCCACGCACGCCACCAAGAGATCCGGCACCCGGCCCTCCTGGCGCACGATCTGCCGCCTGGCTTCACGCCCGATGACCGCCTGAAAATCCCGCACCATCATCGGATACGGGTGGGGGCCCAACACCGAACCCAAGATGTAGTGCGTGGTTCGCACGTTGGTGGTCCAGTCGCGCAGGGCTTCGTTGATCGCGTCCTTGAGCGTGCGGCTTCCGGCGTCCACCGGAACGACGTTGGCGCCCAACAGCCGCATACGGAACACGTTGAGCGATTGGCGCGCCATGTCTTCGGTGCCCATGTACACGTCGCAGGACAAGCCCAGCAACGCCGCGGCCGTGGCCGTGGCCACGCCGTGCTGGCCCGCGCCGGTCTCGGCAATGACACGGCGTTTGCCCATGCGTTTGGCGAGCAGCGCCTGGCCGATCGTGTTGTTGATCTTGTGCGCGCCGGTGTGGCAGAGGTCCTCGCGTTTGAGATAGATCCTGGCCCTGCCCAGCGTCTTGCTCAGCCGCTCGGCAAAATACAACGGCGTGGGCCGCCCCACGAACTCGGCGAGCAGGCCGTCCAGCTCCGCGCGAAACCGTCGGTCCGTTCTGGCCTTCGCGTACTCGCGCACCAGTTCATCCAACGCCGGAATCAGCGTCTCGGGCACGAACCGGCCGCCGTACGCGCCGAAGTGGCCCGCCGCGTCGGGGACGCGTGAACTACGTCCCTTTGGCAGCTTGGATAAACGCGCGGATTTTCCCATGGTCCTTGGTGCCCTTTACCGACCCTTCGACCCCGCTGGACACGTCCACGGCAAACGGCTGGACGCGGCGGACCGCCTCGGCCACGTTGTCCGGCGTGAGTCCTCCCGCCAAGATGATCCGGCCGTACGCCTTCGCCGGCACGGCCAGGTCCCAGTCGAACCGCTGTCCCGTGCCGCCGTACTCGCCCTCGCAATACGCGTCCAGCACAAAGGCCCGGACGCGGTACTCGGCCATCCGATTGAGGCTGGCGCCGTCCTGAACGCGAATGGCCTTGATGGCGCGCTGACGGAATGCCTCGCAATACTCCGGCGTCTCGTCGCCCTGGAATTGGAATGCATCCACCCCGCAGCGCTCGGCCATCACCCGCACCCAGTGCGTGGGCTGGTTCACGAAGAGACCCACCGTGGTCACGAACGGCGGGAGCTGCTTGATGATCTCCTGCGCCTGCTCCACGGAGATGCACCGGGGACTCTCCTTGTACAACACGAACCCCACCGCGTCGGCCCCGGCCTCCACCGCGGCCATGGCGTCTTCCAGCGTGGTCAAGCCGCAGATCTTTACCCGCACCGTCATCGCCGTTCCGCCATCCTCCCGGCGGCCGTCCGGGACGGCGAGGAATCGCCCATGAGTTCGCGGACCTTGTCTTCGATGAGCGGCGCCCGCATGAAGGTCTCTCCGATCAACACGGCGTCGATTTCCAGCGCCGTGAGCCGCTCAACGTCCTTCCGGCCCAGAATACCGCTTTCGCTCACCACGATCCGATCATCGGGCACATGGCGCAGCACCCGCTCCGTCGTGGCCAGATCGGTGTCGAACGTCGCGAGATCGCGGTTATTGATCCCGATCAGCGCGGCCGTCTCCACCACCTGCTCCAACTCGGCCTCGTTGTGCACCTCCACCAGCGCCGCCAGCCCCACCTCCCGCGCGAGCTGCGCGTACTCGCGGAGTTGGCCCGGTTCCAACGCCGCCGCGATCAGGAGCACCGCGTCGGCGCCCAGCGCGCGCGCCTCGTAGACCTGAAACTCGTCGATGACGAAATCTTTTTCCAGGATCGGCAGCAACACGGCCTCGCGCACCAACGCCAGATAGGCGAGATCGCCCTGAAAAAACCGGCGGTCGGTCAGCACCGACAGCGCGTGAGCCCCAGCGGTCGCGTAGGTTTTCGCGATCCGCACCGGATCGAAATCGTCCCGGATCAATCCCTTGGACGGCGACGCCTTTTTGATCTCCGCGATCAGCCGAAGCGCCGAGCCCTCCGGACGCGCGAGCGCGGTTTCGAATCCCCGCGCGGGCTCCAGGTCCGCGATCCGGGCCTTCAGGGCCGCCAGCCGGATCGCCCCCTTGCGGGCCGCCACCTCGCTGCGCTTGGAACGAAGAATTTCAGAAAGGAACGACATTCCGGAACCGTGTACGAGCACACCCAAATCGCGGCCTGTTCAGGAAGGCGTCAGATGCAAGGCGCCGCGAGAACCGGACGGAGTACCGCCAATGAGCCCTTACGTGAGAACGCGGTTTGGGCGTGGCGAAGCAACCGGAAGCGCAGCGGCAACGCAGCAGATGACCCTTCATGGACAGGCCGATTTGGTCCGTTGTTTGAGGCGTTCCAGCTTTTCCATCGCCGCGCCCGTGTCGATGGATTTGGCCGCCAGGACGACCCCTTCCGCAAAGTCCTTGGCCTTGCCGCAGGCCACCAGCGGGGGCGCCGCGTTGAGCAGGACGATGTCGCGCCTCGGTCCGGGAGCGCCTCCCAGAATAGCGAGCAGAATTTTCGCGTTGTCTTCCGGCCCTCCGCCCGCGATCGCCTTCAGCGGCGCCAGCGACATGCCGAGGTCGCGAGGATCAAGGTGGTAGCAACTGATCCGTCCTTCTTTCCCTTCGCAAAACCGGGTGGGCGCGGAAATCGAAATCTCATCGAGTCCGTCTTCCCCGTGGACCACGAAACAGTGTCGCGCTCCGAGTCTGATCAGCACTTGCGCCATCAGATCAGCCAGCGGGTCGGCGTAGACGCCCAAGATCTGGATGGACGCCCCCGCAGGGTTGGTCAACGGCCCCAAAATATTGAACATGGTGCGAATGCCGATCTCTTGGCGCGGGGCCACGGCGTGTTTCATCGCGCCGTGAAACAACGGCGCGAACAGAAACCCGATTCCGATTTGATTCACGCAGTCCTCCACCGCCGGCGGCGGGAGGTCGATGTTCACGCCCAGCGCGCGCAACACATCCGCGCTGCCGCTTTTGGAGGATGCGGCCCGATTGCCGTGTTTGGCCACGGTAACCCCCGCCCCCGCCACCACGAACGCGGTGGTGGTCGAGATGTTGAAGGTGCCTTTGCGGTCGCCGCCGGTCCCGCAGGTGTCTACGACCAGGGGATCGTCCACGCGGATCCTGATCGCCTTCTCCCGCATCACCCGCACCGCGCCCACCACCTCGTCGACCGTCTCGCCCTTCATGCGCAGCGCGGTCAGATAGGCCGCGATCTGGGCCGGCGTGGCGCCGCCCTCCATGATTTCCCGCATCACGTCTTCGGATTCGGCCTCCGTGAGGGAAGTCCCGTCCGCGACCTTGGCAATGGCCTCTTTGATCACACCCGCAACCTCAGAAAGTTCCTGAGCAGGTCCTTCCCCACGCGCGTCAGGATCGACTCGGGGTGGAACTGAACCCCCTCCACCGCAAACTCGCGATGCCGCAGCCCCATGATCTCCCCCTCCTTGGTCTCGGCGCTCACTTCCAGACACGCCGGCAACGTCTCGCGTTTGACGATCAACGAGTGGTACCGCGTGGCTTCGAAGGGATTGGCGAGCCCCGCGTAGATGGTCTTGCCGTCGTGGTGGATCATCGAGGTCTTGCCGTGCATCAACCGGTCCGCGCGGATCACGTCCCCTCCAAACGCCGCCCCGATGGACTGATGCCCCAGACACACGCCCAGGATCGGAATCTTGCCCGCGAAGCGCCTGATCAAATCGACCGAAATCCCCGCTTCGTTGGGCGTACACGGCCCCGGCGAAATGACGATCCGCGCCGGCCGCTTGGCCGCGATCTCGTCGAGCGTGAGCGCGTCGTTGCGGTGAACCTCGATCGTCTCGCCCAGTTCACCCAGGTATTGCACCAGGTTATACGTGAACGAATCGTAGTTGTCGATTACTAACAGCATGGTTCAAGGGTTCAAGGGTTCAAGGGTTCAATTGAACAATCTGAACGCTTGAACCCTTGAACATTCTTTATTCCAGTCCCCTCTCCGCCATTTCAATCGCCGCGAGCATGGCTTTCGCCTTGTTCACGGTCTCCTCGTACTCGGCATCGGGATTCGAGTCCGCCACGATGCCCGCGCCGGCCTGAATGTACGCGAGCCCTTGATCCAACACGATCGTCCGGATGGCGATACACGTGTCGAGATTCCCGGAAAAGCTGATGTAGCCGATCGCGCCCCCGTACAACCCGCGGCCCGTGGGCTCCAGTTCGTCGATGATCTCCATCGCGCGGATTTTGGGCGCGCCCGAAAGCGTGCCGGCAGGAAAACACGCGCGCAACACGTCATACGGCGTCTTGCCCGGGGCTAAGTCCCCGCGCACGTGCGACACCAGGTGCATTACGTGCGAGTATCGTTCGACCACCATGAAGTCATCGACGCGTACGCTGCCCGTCTTGACCACCCGCCCCACGTCGTTTCGGCCCAGATCGACCAACATCAGGTGCTCCGCCCGCTCCTTCTCGTCCGCGGCCAGGTCGCGAGCCAGGAGCGCGTCCTCGTCTTGGTCGCGACCCCGCCGGCGCGTGCCCGCGATCGGCCGAACCCCCACCACGCCCTCTTCGCAGCGAACCAACACCTCCGGCGATGACCCCACGACTGCCAGCGAACCCAACCGCAGCAGGTACATGTACGGCGACGGATTGATCACGCGCAACGCGCGATACAAATCCACAGGACTGGACGTCACCGGCGCGTGGAAGCGTTGCGACAACACGACCTGAAACACGTCCCCCGCCGCGATGTATTCCTTGGCGCGCCGCACCATGCCCACGAACTCGGGTTTGGTGACGTTCGACGCCAACGGCGGCGCCGTCCCTTGCCTCGCGGCCGGGAGCGGGGACGGCAGAGGCCGCCGCAGCGCGGCGATCAACGCGTCGATCTTCGCCACCGACTCGTCGTAGACCTCGCGAAGCGGACGCCCCGTGACATGGGCATTGGACACCACCTTGATCCGCTGCGCCACGCGGTCGAAGATCACCAGGGTGTCCGTGATCAACAAGCACAGGTCCGGCAGCCCGAGCGTGGGTTTCGGCCGCATGGCCAGCCCTTCGAACCCTCGCGGCGCCACGTCGTAGCCGATGTATCCCACTGCGCCGCCGAAAAACCGCGGTAACCCAGGCACCGCCACCGGCGTATAGTCCGCCATCACTTTTTCGACCGCCCGGAGCGGATCAGCGGTCTCGATCACTTCGAGGCGTTCCCCCCGTCGGATTTCGACGCGCGACCCCCGCGCCTCCACAATCACCGTGGGCCGGCTGCCCAAGAACGAATACCGCGCCCACTGCTCGCCTCCCTCGACGCTTTCCAAGAGATACGAGTAGCGGCCGTCGTCGATCTTGAGGAAGGCGGAGACCGGCGTCTCGAGATCCGCCAGGATCTCCTTGTAGATCGGGATCAAATTGCCGCGACGGGCCGTTGCGGTGAATTCTTCAAAGGGGGGATGATACACGTTGTGACACGCCTATTCGCGGCTGGGAACAGCACGTTAACACGCCGCGGAAAGGCTTGTCAACCCATCGGCGGTATACCGCCGATGGACGGGACCCGTGGGACCTTCAGGACTCCCGGCGCTGAACGACGCGTTCGAGGTCGCGTTTGAAGCGAAGCTTGCGGAGAGTTTCTTTGAGCGAATCCACGACCGCGTCGTTGAGCTCGCCCTGAGACAGCGTGGCCGCGAGCTCGTTGTAGAGCGATCTTGGCACCACCACCCGCATCTGGGTGGCCGAACCTCCGTTCACGTCAATGTGTTCACACATACCTGCCCTCCCGGCGTTCGGTGGCGCATTGCGTGGTTGATCCGCCAACCTAATTGACCGAAGGGTGCAAAAAGATATTCCCAGTCGAGCGCGTTCCCTTTATAATAAATTTCTGTAAAGAGCGAAAAGAGCAAGAAGAGTCGATCGACTTTAGCCAGGGAATCGGCACCAGGGAATCGTCTCACGTGGACTCGGCGATCGACAACCTTCGGAATTTACTGGGAAGAGCGTCCCTCGTTACGGCGTTGACCGGAGCCGGAATTTCGGCGGAAAGCGGCATTCCTACTTTCCGGGGTCCGGAAGGGCTGTGGAATAACTATCGCGCCGAGGACCTCGCCACGCCAGAAGCCTTCTCGCGCGACCCCGAGCTGGTGTGGCGCTGGTACGATTGGCGACGCGGTATCGTGGCTCGTGCCAGACCCAACGCGGCCCATTTGGGGTTGGTCGCACTGGAGCGCCGCCAGCGCGTCACGGTCATCACCCAAAACGTGGACGGGCTCCACGGCCTGGCCGGCAGCCGCGAGCTCATCGAGGTACACGGAAACATCTGGAAAGTGCGCTGCACGAACTGCGCGCTGATCGCCGCCAACACCGAGGTCCCGCTGGCCGTGATCCCGCCGCGCTGCGGGCGGTGCGGAGCTCTGGTGCGGCCGCACATCGTGTGGTTCGGCGAGGCGGTCGATCCGTATGATTTTCAGCGCAGCGTGGAGATGAGCCGCAGCGCCGACGTGTTTCTGGTGATCGGGACTTCCGGACTGGTCCAACCCGCCGCCTCGTTGGCTCAGGTGGCCAAATCCGCGGGTGCGACCGTGGTGGAAATCAACCCCGACTCTACCCCCACCACGTCGCTCGCGGATCTGGTCTTCCCCGAGCGAGCGACGCGCGTGTTCGAAGCCCTGGGGCTCAGCCCTAACCCCTCGTCATAGCAGGAGAGTCAATAGCAGGAGAGTCTCTTGACAGCGCGAGGCAAATTCCAGTACGTTTTTAAGACCCTCCGGGTGGTTCGTCCAGCCGCAGGCAGGCTTCCAATGGATACCGATAACACGTCAAACACGCGCTCCTCCCGCGCGGGGGACTTCTCTCAACCCGATTCGTTCGCGGGGTTGCCCCCGCCCTCGGGCTTGTATAACCCCGCGAACGAACGCGATGCCTGCGGGATCGGGTTCGTGGCCAGCATCAAGGGCCAGAAATCCCACGACATTGTGGTGAAGGCGCTCGAAGTCCTCAGCAACCTCAAGCACCGCGGGGCGCAAGGATGCGACCCCTGCACCGGGGATGGCGCGGGCATCTTGCTTCAGATGCCGCACGACTTTTTCGCCCGCGTGGCGTCGCACTCTGGGTTTGCGCTTCCGCGCGCCCAGGAATACGGCGTCGGCATGGTCTTTCTTCCTCGCGACGCCCAGGGCCGCCGGCTCTGCGAGCAGGTGATCCAACAAGTGATCGGTGAAGAGGGTCAGCGCCTTCTCGGCTGGCGCGACGTCCCGGTAAAAGAGTCCGAACTGGGATGGTTGGCGCGGCAGTCCATGCCGGTCATCCGCCAGGTCTTCATTGCCCGGGACATTCTCAACGAAACCGACTTCGAGCGCAAGCTCTACGTGATTCGTAAGCGGATCGAACGCGCGATCCGCGCCTCGGCCATTCCGGGGCGTGAGGAGTGTTACCTCCCCAGCATGTCGTGCCGCACGATCGTCTACAAGGGATTGCTGCTGCCCGAACAATTGCCCAAGTTCTACCAAGACCTGGCCGACGGCTCGCTCACCACCGCGCTCGCGTTGGTCCACTCGCGATTCTCGACCAACACGTTCCCCACCTGGCCGCTGGCGCACCCGTATCGGTACATCTGCCACAACGGCGAGATCAACACGCTCAAGGGCAACGTGAACTGGATGCGCGCGCGCCAGGGGCGCCTGCAGTCCGACCTCTTCGGCGACGACCTCCAAAAACTGTTCCCGATCATCTACGAACGCCAGAGCGACTCGGCCTGTTTCGACAACGCGCTGGAATTTTTATTGATGGGCGGCCGCTCGCTGCCGCACGCGATGATGATGCTCATCCCCGAGGCCTGGGTCGGCAACCCCCAGATGGACCTCGAACGGCGCGGGTTCTACGAATACCACGCCGCGATCATGGAGCCGTGGGACGGCCCGGCTGCCGTGGCGTTCACCGACGGACGGCTGATCGGCGGCACGCTCGACCGCAACGGCCTGCGCCCGGCACGCTGGATGGTCACGCACGACGGGCTCGCGGTCATGGCGTCCGAAGCCGGGGTGTTGACGTTCGCGCCCCAGGAAGTCCGGGCCAAAGGCCGCTTGCAGCCCGGCAAAATGTTCCTGGTCGATACGGTCGAGGGTCGCCTCATCGACGACGAGGAGATCAAGGCCGACATCGCGTCGCGCAAGCCGTATCGCCAGTGGGTGGCCACGCACCGGATCTCGCTCGACGAATTGCCCCAACCCATCAGCGTGCCGCAGCCCGACCATGCCACGCTGCGCCAGCGCCAGCAAGCGTTCGGGTACACCATCGAAGAGTTGAAGATGGTCGTCACGCCGATGGTGGTCAACGGCGAGGAGGCCGTGGGGTCCATGGGCACGGACACGCCGCTTGCGGTGCTGTCCCAGCGCCCGCAACTGCTGTTCAAGTACTTCAAGCAGCTCTTCGCCCAGGTCACCAACCCGCCGATCGACCCGATCCGCGAAGCACTGGTGATGTCATTGGTCACCAACATCGGTCCCAAACCCAACCTCCTGGGCGAAACCCCCGAGACGTGCCGGAGGATCAAGGTCCAACAGCCAATCCTGACCAATTTCGATCTAGAGAAGATCCGCTCGATCGCTGATCCCGACTTCAAGAGCCGCACGCTCAAGATGCTGTTCCGGGTCGCCGAGGGGCCGGAAGGGCTCGCCGGCGCGGTCGAAGAGCTGTGCGGGCAGGCTGCGGACGCAATCCGCGACGGGTACAAGTTCCTGATCTTGAGCGACCGCGGTGTGAACGCCGAGTGGGCGCCGATCCCCAGCCTGCTCGCGATTTCCGCGGTGCACCACCATTTGATCCGCGAGTCGCTCCGCGCCGAGGTGGGGCTCATCGTGGAGACGGGCGAAGCGCGCGAGATCCACCATTTTGCGTGTTTGATCGGGTACGGCGCCGGCACGGTCAACCCGTATTTGGCGTTCGAAACCCTGGTGGACATGACGCGCGAGGCCTACCTCCCCGAGGGCATCGACGCGGCCACGGCCGAGTCCAAATACATCAAAGCCATCAACAAAGGCCTGCTCAAGGTCTTTTCCAAGATGGGGATCTCCACGGTTCAGAGCTACTGCGGGGCGCAGATTTTCGAAGCGGTCGGCCTCAACAGCGACGTCATCGACCACTACTTCAGCGGCACGGCCTCCAGCATTCAGGGCATCGGGTTGCGCGAAATCGCCGAGGAGGTGTTACGGCGCCACCGCGAAGCCTATGCGCCCGCCGCGCTCCATCAGCTCGATTTCGGCAGCGAGTACCACTACCGGATCCAGGGCGAACACCACAACTGGAACCCGCTCACCATTGCCACGTTGCAGCAAGCGACGAAGACCAACTCCTATGCCTCGTACAAGGAGTTTGCGAACCTCGTCAACGACGAATCCAAGGTGCGGTCGAATCTCCGGGGCTTGCTGGAGCTTCGCACCGGCGCGCCGATCCCGATCGAGGAGGTGGAGCCCGCCTCCGAGATCGTCAAACGGTTCACCACCGGCGCCATGTCGTTCGGGGCCATCAGCAAGGAAGCGCACGAGACGCTGGCATTGGCCATGAACCGGATCGGCGCCAAGAGCAACACCGGCGAGGGCGGCGAAGACCCGGAGCGCTTCATCCCCCTGCCGAACGGCGACTCCAAGAACAGCGCGATCAAACAGGTGGCATCGGCCCGATTCGGGGTGACGATCCACTACCTGGCCAATGCCAAGGAACTGCAGATCAAGATGGCGCAAGGCGCCAAGCCCGGTGAAGGCGGCCAGCTCCCCGGGCACAAAGTGGACGAGACCATCGCCCGACTGCGGTTCGCCACGCCGGGCGTGCAATTGATCTCTCCGCCCCCGCACCACGACATCTACAGCATCGAGGACCTGGCGCAGTTGATCTTCGACCTGAAGAACGCCAACCCCGAGGCCGCGGTGTCGGTCAAACTGGTCGCGGAAGTGGGCGTGGGCACGGTGGCGGCCGGCGTGGCCAAGGCGCACGCGGACAAGATCCTCATCAGCGGGGATTCGGGCGGCACCGGCGCCTCGCCGCTCGCCTCGATCAAATACGCGGGGATTCCGTGGGAGATCGGCCTGGCTGAAACGCAGCAGACCCTGGTCAAAAACAACCTGCGAGGCCGCGTGCGGGTGGAAACCGACGGCCAGCTCAAGACCGGGCGCGACGTGGTGATTGCCGCACTGTTGGGGGCGGAAGAATTCGGGTTCTCCACCGCACCCCTGATCGTCGAGGGCTGCATCATGATGCGCAAGTGCCACCTCAACACCTGTCCGGTGGGCATCGCCACCCATGATCCGGTGCTGCGCGCCAAGTTCGCGGGACAGCCCGAACACGTGGTCAACTATTTCTTCTTCGTGGCGCAGGAAGTCCGCGAATTGATGGCGCAGCTCGGATTTCGCAGGCTCGCGGACATGGTGGGACGCGTGGACAAACTCAAGGTGCACCGCGCCGTGGACCACTGGAAAGCCAAGGGCCTGGACCTCGCGCCGTTGTTGGTCAAGGCCGACGCGGACGACGCCGTGCCGATCCACTGCGTGGAGTCCCAGGACCACGGCATCGACAACGTGTTGGATCACGCGCTGATCGAGCGAGCCAGGCCGGCGCTGGAAGGCGGCGAGCCCGTGGAGTTGGCCTTGCCGATCCGCAACGTGAACCGCACCGTCGGCGCGATGCTCTCCTATCAGATCGCCAAACGTTACGGCGCGGAAGGCCTGCCCCCGGACACGATTCGCATCAAGTTCACGGGAACCGCGGGCCAATCATTCGGGGCCTTTTTGGCCAAGGGCGTCACGCTCACGCTGGAGGGCGAGTCCAACGACTACCTCGGCAAAGGCCTGTCCGGGGGCCGGATCGTCGCGTATCCCCCCAAAGGATCGACCTTTGTCCCCGAGGACACGATTTTGATCGGCAACACCGTGCTGTACGGCGCCACGTCCGGCGAAGGGTTTTTTTACGGTATGGCGGGTGAGCGCTTCGCGGTCCGCAACTCGGGCGCACACGCGGTGATCGAGGGCGTGGGGGACCACGGGTGCGAATACATGACCGGGGGCGTGGTGGTGGTGCTGGGCAAGACCGGCCGCAACTTTGCGGGCGGCATGAGCGGCGGCATCGCGTTCGTGTTGAACGAAGACGGCAAGTTCGAGCAGCGCTGCAACCTGGGCATGGTGGAGCTCGAACCCGTACGAGAGGTTGAAGACCAATCCTTGCTCAAGGAGTTGATCACCCGTCACGCAGGCTACACCGGAAGCAAAAAAGCCAAAACCGTGCTCGATCGGTGGGACGACTTCCTGCCGAAGTTCGTGAAGATCATGCCCATCGAGTACCGCAAGGTCATTGAAGCCCGCAAGGTCGCGGCCCAGAAGCAGTCCTCGCAGAAAGCCGCGGCCGTTCATGGCTGACATCCGCGGATTTCTCAAGGTCAAACGCGAAGGCCCCAAGCGCCGGCCGGTGGAGGAGCGCGTCCACGACTGGAAGGAGTTTTACCAGCCGGTCTCGGAGGAGATCCTGCGAAACCAGGGCTCGCGCTGCATGGACTGCGGCGTGCCGTTCTGCCAGGGCAACACCGGCTGCCCGGTGGAGAACCTGATCCCGGAGTGGAACGACTTGGTCCACCGCGGCCGCTGGCGCGACGCGCTCAAGGCCCTCCACACCACCAACAATTTTCCGGAATTCACCGGCAGGCTGTGCCCCGCGCCCTGCGAGTCCGCGTGCGTATTGGGGATCATCGACGATCCCGTGTCGATCCGCGTGATCGAGTGGAACATCGTGGACAAGGGATTCGACGAGGGCTGGGTGTCGCCGATTCCGCCGGTGGTTGAAACCGGCTTTCGTGTCGCGGTCATCGGCTCAGGCCCCGCCGGCCTGGCCGCGGCCCAGCAACTCCGCCGCGCAGGTCACAAGGTGACCGTATTCGAGAAGGCGGACCGCATCGGCGGCCTGCTGCGCTACGGCATCCCCGACTTCAAGATGGAGAAGTGGGTCATTGACCGGCGCCTGGACCAGATGACCGCCGAAGGCGTGGAGTTCAAGACCAGCGTGGACGTGGGGCGCGACATCTCCGTCGCTGAGATTCGCAGGCACTACGACGCGGTCCTGCTCGCGATCGGCGCCACGGTGCCGCGCGATCTCAAGGTCCCGGGGCGCGAGCTGGGAGGCGTCCACTTTGCGATGGACTACCTCACGCAGCAGAACAAGATCAACGCGGGTGACCCGCCGCCCCCGGCCAACGAGCGGATCACGGCCGAAGGCAAACGCGTGGTGATCATCGGCGGCGGCGACACCGGATCGGACTGCCTGGGCACCTGCCATCGCCAGGGCGCCACCGAGGTCTACCAGTTCGAGCTGCTGCCCGAACCCCCTCCTCATCGCGCCGCGTCCACGCCGTGGCCCTACTGGCCCATGCAGTTGCGGTCCTCGCACGCGCACGAAGAAGGCTGCAAACGCGAGTGGAGCGTGTCCACCACCAAGTTCTCGGGTCGCAACGGCCGGGTGGAGAAGCTGCACGCGGTCCGCGTCGAATTCGAGAAAGACGCCCAAGGCAAAACCAAGATGGTGGAAGTCCCCGACTCAGCGTTCGAGTTGAACGTGGATCTCGTCTTGCTCGCCATGGGTTTCACCGGCCCGGAAAAACCCGGCCTGCTCACCGACCTCGGTGTCAACCTCGATCCCCGCGGCAACGTGGCCGTCAACGCCGATTACATGACCAACGTGGACGGCGTGTTCGCTGCCGGCGACGCGAAACGCGGCGCCTCGCTCATCGTCTGGGCCATTGCCGAAGGCCGCAAAGCCGCGGCAGGTATTGAACGGTACCTCAAAGCCAAAGTCCTGGCTGGACGTTAGGTTCTCCATCACAAAATCCCCCTATCCCCCCTTTGTCGAAGGGGGGATAGGGGGATTTGCCCCTTGACGCAACGTGGACCGATACGAAATGATGGCACGCGGATCTTGAGGAGCGCTACCCATGCAGTCCACGACGATGACATCCAAGTTTCAGATCACGATCCCCAAGTCCGTGAGGGAAAAACTTGGGGTAAAACCTGGACAGCGGTTCTACGTGCTCACGCTCGGGCACACCATTCGCTTGGTCCCCCGGGTCCCGCTGAAGTCGCTCAAGGGGATTGCGAAAGGCATCGATTCCCGTAACATCAGGGAAACGGACTGGTCGGAACTCGTCGTCGAGTTCAGGAAGCTCCGAGAAGAAATCGGACGCGCTGCAGGAACGTTCATTACCCGAGAACTCATCAATGAAGGACGACGCGACTGGAACCAAGCACCGCCCAAGTCATGGCGTCGCTGAAACAGCGCTCGTGGTGGTTTACGGCCGACAAGGATGTCCGATGTGCTCCGACGCGAAACAGTGGTTGACCGAACGCAAATTCGCGTTCACCTTCCGCGAGATCTTTCAAAAGCCTCTGTCGCGAGACGAACTGGTGGCGCTCGCAGCCAAAACATCCGCTGGAATTCACGACCTGTACGCTGCCAAAGGCGCCCTCAAGGTGGGGCTACCCGAGGACGGACGCATGTTGACAGCGGAACAGATCTTCATCGTCCAACTTCGCAACCCGGACCTGATCCGCTATCCCCTGTTCGAGCTCAACGACCGACTGCTCTTTGGGTTTCATCAGGCCACGCGCGATGCGCTGATGGTCCATGCGGGAGAACCGAGATGACCGAGAAGATCGAGAAATCCGACGCGGAATGGAAAGCCCAACTCACGCCCGAGCAATATCATGTCACCCGCAAAAAGGGCACGGAGCGGGCGTTCACCGGCGAGTACCACGACTCCAAAGAACCCGGCACGTACACGTGCGTGTGCTGCGGCAACCCCCTGTTCAGCTCCGACACCAAGTTCGACTCGGGTACCGGCTGGCCCAGCTTCTATCAACCCATGTCCCCCGAGGCCATCAGCACCGAAGACGACTCCAGCTTCTTCATGCGCCGCACCGAAGTGCTTTGCAGCCGCTGCGACGCCCACCTGGGCCACGTCTTCCCCGACGGACCCAAGCCCACGGGCCTGCGGTACTGCATCAATTCGGCGGCGCTGAAGAAGACCAAACCCTAACTTCAAAAAAAAACGGCGTTGATTCGGCACCGAAGACATGGCTACTGGGTACGGCGTGATTAGCGACAACGGCGATGCCTGATCGCGAGCCAACGGCATTCTTCTGTAAGATGACGGCTCTTCCGCCAGCGAGCAGAAAGCGGCACATGGCCGTTACCAAGGAAGTATTTAGCGCCGCCGAGGCAATCCGAGAACTGGCAAACGGTTATGCGTTTCAGCTTCCCAACCAGAAGGGACTCCTGATGACGACCGCCGAATTCATCCAGAACGAGAAGCTGTGTTGCCCGTTCTTTTCGTTTGGAGTCCACGTCGAGTCAGGTGGCGGCCCAATCTGGCTCCAGATGACGGGCCCCGATGGCGTGAAGCCGTTCATCCAGGCAGAGATCGGCGGGGCACTTCCGGAAGCCGTGGCAAAAGCCGCCGATTTCCACGCAGCGCGTACCTGACGTGTTTATCGCCAAGACCCTCGGACTGTTTGTTGTGACCGCCGTTGCGGAGATCGTGGGCTGCTATCTACCGTATCTCTGGCTCAAGAAGGGCGCTTCAGTGTGGTTGCTTCTGCCCGCTGCCGGCAGCCTCGCGCTGTTCGCCTGGCTACTGTCGTTGCATCCGACGGCAGCCGGCCGTGTGTACGCCGCATACGGTGGTGTGTACGTTGCGGTGGCTGTGTTCTGGCTCTGGGTCATCGACTCCGAACGTCCCACCGCGTGGGATATGGTCGGAGTCGCGATCTGCCTCGTCGGTATGGCCGTTATCATGCTCGGTCCAAGCCATGCGTGACAACGGTCAGCGGACACGCGCTGACACGGCTCCGCCGCCATCGACACATATGGTGATCCGCGAGGCCACCGAGGACGACGTCCCCCAGTTGGCTGCGTTGTATGCGGGCTCCGTCAAAGCGCTCGCACCGTCGGCGTACTCTGGTGAACAAGTCAACGCGTGGGCGAGTTTCGCCGAGAATTTCGAGGCCTTCCGGCGCTTCGTGCTCGAGCCACAAACAATCGTGATGGAAGATGACTCGGGAATTCTCGGCTTTTGCGGCGTGGATGCAACCGGCCACGTCGCTTCACTGTACGTACGGGCCGACCGCGCAAGACAGGGCATCGGCACGAGACTGCTTCAAGTCGCACTTGACCACGCGGGCGCTTTGGGCGTACACACTTTTCATGCCGAGGCCAGTGAACTCAGCCTCCCTGTGTTCCAGCGGTTCGGTTTCGTTGTGCGCGGCATTGAAAAAGGAGCTTGCGGCGGAGCTGAATTTGAGCGGTATCTGGTAAGGAAAGGAAGCCCTACGCCCTACAAAGCGATGGAGCCGTTGCTGGGTTGCGCGAAGGGAGGACCGAAACGCCTATCCGAACGAACCGGCAAACGCTTCTCCCGATCTCTCCGATCACGGCGAAAATGACGTACACCCGTACGATCGGGGTCACACGTACGATCAGGGTCAGGCTTGACTTGTTGACTTTGGTGCAATCGTCGAAGGGTTCAACTCTTAGAATATCCTCCCGACTTCCCGCCAGAACTCCGGAGTTAAGCGCAATCATCGTGCTGATCGTCACGCTTGGCCTCGGTACGTCACTGGGCTGTACCCGCCAGGCTCAGGTCGCGGCACGTGGTGCGCAGGTCATGCCCTTCGACCTGGAGCAAACGATCCACGTCTTTCAGCGGCTCAATGACGGTGGGCGACAGACGGTCACGGTGAAGGATCCGGCGAATACTCAACAGATCGCCCTCATCCAATCCCACCTTCAACACGAAGCGGACCAGTTTCGCCGCGGCGATTTCTCGGATCCGGCATACATTCACGGCGAGGAGATGCCGGGGTTGGCAGAGCTACGGACCGGTTTCTCGGAGATCGAGATTCGCTTTACGGCGCTGCCGAACGGCGGGGAGATTCGATACACCGCGGCGAATCCGGACCTCGTCACGGCGCTGCATCGGTGGTTTCGGGCGCAGGTGTCGGAGCATGGCCGGCACGCCGTGGATCATTAGGCATTGACACGCGCTCTCGCTCCGGAGTACTGTAGTTTCGAAATATCGAAACTAACTGGTTGCTGGCGTTAACATCTCACGCCGAAGATGGGTCCCCATGGCAAACCGCCGCGAAGGCGATGAGCAGGTGTACGGGCTTCACGCCGACATCTGCTCGACACTGGCCAATCCCAAGCGGCTGAAAATTATCAACACGCTCCGGGAGAAGGAGCTCTCTGCGACGGAGCTACTGGCCGTGCTGAAGGTCCCAAAGGCCAACCTCTCCCAACACATGACCGTGCTTCGCCAGAAAGGCGTCGTGGCCGCCCGGCGTCAAGGCAACACCGTGTTCTACCGACTTACGCGCCCCAAGATCTTGCAGGCTTTTGACCTCATGCGCGAGTTGCTCTTCGAGGTCCTTGATGACCGCCAACGGTTGTTGAAGCAACGCAGGGGTTGATTCGCATCATGTCTCACGAGCCTCTGATTCGGTTGGCGAGTTTCTTTGGCATTTTCGCCCTCATGGCGGTGTGGGAGTTGATGGCGCCGCGGCGGCCTCTGACAGCCGCCCGGATGAAGCGCTGGCCGACCAATCTTTCGATCGTGCTCCTCAACACGCTCACGGCGCACCTGCTCTTTTCAACCACGGCCGTGGGCGCGGCGGTCCTGGCCGCGCAGAACCAATGGGGGGTATTGAACCTCGTCGAGTGGCCCGCCGGGCTCAGGGTCCTCGCCGCCCTGGTGGCCATGGATTTCGCGCTGTACCTGCAGCACGTGGTGTTTCACGCGGTGCCGATCTTGTGGCGGCTCCACATGATGCACCACGCCGATCTGGATGTGGATGTTACCACCGGCGCGCGCTTTCACCCGATCGAAATCGTTCTTTCCATGGTGATCAAACTGGCGGCCATCGCCCTGATCGGCGCGCCGCCAATGGCGGTACTGACTTTCGAGGTGGTGCTCAACGCCACGTCGATGTTCAACCACAGCAACGTCCGAATGCCCAGGAGACTCGACCGGGCGCTGCGATGGATCGTGGTGACGCCCGACATGCACCGGATCCACCATTCCGTGCTCCGGGACGAAACCAACAGCAATTTCGGATTCAGCTTGCCCTGGTGGGATCGCTTGCTCGGTACCTATCGGCCGGATCCCGCCAAATCTCAAGTCGACATGCCCTTGGGGCTTGAGCAGTTTCGGAATCCCCGCGAACTCACGCTTGTCGGGTCGCTGGTGCTTCCGTTCCGAGGCGGAACCGGCGCCTACCCGCTCGGCGGGCGTCGATAACAGGAGGGAGGAGGAGGGCGCGGGCGATCCCATGGACTTTGATCAGCTCGCATCTCGCTACGACGCATGGTACCGCACGGCGTTGGGGTCGCTTGCGCTTGCACTCGAATCCGAAGCGATCCTGCACCTCGCTCAGATCGCGCCTAAGGAACGCGTGATTGATCTTGGTTGTGGGACCGGGATCTATACGATCGAATTGAGCCGGCGCGGCGCGTGGGTGGTAGGAGTCGACCCCGCGCTCGACATGCTGGCGGTCGCGCGCGAAAAGCTCCGGCGCGACGGACTACCAGCACGTCTCGTGTGTGGGTCCGCCGAGGCGCTTCCGGTCCGTACCGGGACGTTCGACCTGACGGTTGCGGTCACGTCCCTGTGCTTCGTGCAAAACCCCGATCACGCCGTCCGAGAAGCCGAGCGGGCCCTGCAACCGAACGGGCGTCTCGTGATCGGCGAGTTGAACCGCTCCAGTCTCTGGGCGTTCTGGCGTAGACTCAAAGGAATGTTTAGAGATACCGAGTCGTGGGGGGCTCGTGCGCGCTCGGGCTGGGCCGCCTTCATCGCGATGAGCGCCGCGAAAAAGAGACCCGTAGAGTGATGCTGATCAGCTTTCACAGATTATCGGAGGATTGCCATGGAAATCGGACCGACCAAAGTCATCGTCAAGAACAACGGCCTCTATGAGGCGACCACGGGCAAGTTGATCAAGGATGGGCTCGTGACGCGGAAAGAAATAGAGGACTATGCGGCGCACCACTATATCGCCTTGCCGGTCGTTGACCGCGCCGGGCGCGCCTGGGCGTTCGACGGAAAGCCGGTCTATTGTCTCCACGGCGCGCACTACGAAACATTGGACCAGGACCTCCCCCATGCCCGACCCTGCCCTGATTGCGGCGGCATGGCCCTCCCCATGAATGAAGTCACGATGGAACGCGACTGCGTGCGCTGCACCCAGTGCGGCCACGAGTTCGAGCCGCGCCTTGAGATGATGGAAAGCTGAGCGAATCCGAGCGGACCTTGCCCGTTGGATCAAGGAAAGCGACCTTTAAAGGAGATCACGATGGATCGCGGGATCATGGGCTGGGACATGGGTATCGGGATGGTCTTTTACCTCGCCTTCTGGATTCTCGTCATCGCGGGGATCGTCTTGCTCGTGGTCTGGGTGGGGCAGAAGGCATTGGGAACAGGGAGCAGACCGGAGGAATCAGCGATCGAGATCCTCAAGAAACGGTATGTGCGTGGAGAGATCTCGAAAGCGGAGTACGAGGAGAAGAAGCGCGATCTGGGGTAGCGACCGGCAATTGATCCTATGACCACCCACCGATACGCAGATCAAGACACTCCTCCAGCCGGCCCGCTCGCCACCCCAAAGCCTTGGAGTCTGGTAGCGGATGCGTACACGGCTGCGATCATCTGCGCATCGCGCTTGGTGACGGGCCGATGACTCCGACGTCGCGCACCTGGGCATGGGCGTGAAGTAGGCTGCGACCGATCCCCTATGCCTTGGTGCGATAAGCTTCGACAGTTGTCTCCCAGGTCAGAATTCGTGATCGTCATTGGTTCGACCTTTGGGGTCAACTTCGCGCTCTTCCTCGTGGGCCTCGCGCGGCAGGGCATCCAGCCTCGTATCGAGTTCGACGATGCTCGCTTGCTCTGGCTCCTCGGGTACGAAGTCGTGATCGGAACGCTCCTCGGGGTGTTTCTGTACGTTCGGGGCTGGCGGCGCGCGGACTTGAATCTGCGGATCACCCGCCGGACGTTCGGCATGGCCGGCTTTCTCTTTGCCGGGTTCTATCTCTACGGGCTGGTGATGGGCCTGGCAGCCAATGCATTCGGGGTGGCGGACCTCTTCACCCAGATCTCGTTCCAGGGTTCGATCAGCCTGCCGGTGATGTTCCTGGTGTCGATCATCAATCCAATCTTCGAAGAGACACTGACCGTCGCGTACGTGATGAAGGTCCTCAGCCCCCAGGGCGCGGCCTCCGCCGTCGGAACCAGCGCATTGCTCCGGCTCATCGCGCACGCGTACCAAGGCCCGCTGGCCACGGTGGTGGTCTTTCCGCTGGGTATCGCGTTCGCGATCGTGTATTGGCGCACGCGCGAGCTCTGGCCGCTGGTCTTGACACACGGCTTGATCGACCTGGTCGGTTTGCTGAGCATCCGCGCCGCGGGCGGAGTTGCGTCCTAGCAGGGTGCTGAAAAAATGACTTGTCGAACCATCAATCCATCCCGGAAGAATCCCACGGGCCGTAGGCACCGGGGACTGGCCGTTGGGTTGGTCGGCGGACAGCGCCCGTGTCGCCTGCTCCG
>JBFLXB010000024.1 GCA_040757335.1 Nitrospirota bacterium
AAGCGCACCTTCGGATAGAGCGGTGAGGCCTCCGGGCGAGCGTGGCGCATGCGATCCTCCGGATTATGCGTGGGAATCAGCCGCGCCATCTTACCTCATCGCGGGCCTACTGCGGAATCCGGGCTCAATGTTCCGGTGTCGCGGATAACAGGAGCCGATGACCTTCCCTTCCAGCACGTTCAGCGCCGCGAACAGGCACGTGGTGCCGTGGCGCTTGTCGTCATGGGGCATGGTTTGGCAGCGCCCCTTCTTCATCGGCAAGCCGGGCTGCGTCCGGTCCAACGCCTGAACGTGGCTCTTCTCGTCCACGCACAGCACCACCACTTTGTCCGGCGGATTCAGGTACACCCCCACCACGTCCGTCAGTTTCTCGACAAACCGCTTGTCCGTGGACAACTTGAAGGTCTCGACCCGATGGGGTTGAAGCCCGTGCGCGTCCCAGGTCCGTTGCACCGTGGATTTGCCGACCCCCTGGGCTTGGGCCATCGACCGCACGGACCACTGCGTGGCATCACGCGGCGTCGTGTGGAGCGTCGCCCCGACGATGGCGTTCACCTGGTCCGGCGGCAGCGCCTGCGGACTCGATCCGTGGGGCGCGTCCTCGGCCAAGCCCATCGGCCCCTGTTCCGCGAAACGGGTGTCTACCACGAGGGGGCAGTATTGTAAATATATCACTGGGACACTACACTAGCTATAACCAGTTACACAGTTCACTGTACAGACCTCCCCCGTCCTCTGCCGCACCAGCGGATACGCCGCGACAAGCTCCCGGCGGCCGCCGCGGGCAAAATTTGTCACCGCCTCACCCTCGGGTTACAGGTGTGACTCAGCGCTCAACCGGTGGAGGCCGCGTACGAACCGCCGAAAAGCGTGCCAGCGGGGGCATGGATATTGCGTACCACAAATAGACTTCTGTATGCCCCGTTCCGTATCAACGTCTCTCCCGAGTCGCTTGCCGTCCTGGAGTCCCTCCGTTCTGCTCCTCCTCTTGCTTTCGATTGGCGGGTGCGGCGAGAGTCTGCACGCGGAGCAGGCGGGGGTCTATGTGGACTCGACGACTCAACGGTATCTGAAAGGGGCCTTCGATGAGATGAAGGCCTGCAGCGGTTTTGAGCAGGGAAGCTTCCAGGAGATGACGGTCGTACTGATGCCACCGATCTTCCCGTGTCCGCATTATGCCGAGGGATGCAGCGGCGAGTACATCGCTCCAACCTCGATCAAGGTCGGCAGTCTGGCAGTCTGGAATCACGAAGTGCTTCATTACTTGCTATACCTGAATACCGGATCGGCTGATCCCGGCCATCAAAACCCTCTATTCGACGCCTGCACGCCGGGCGCACACCAGGCCAAGCCCCTCGCATTTTGACAACCCGTGCGGCGCTCGCCGCTGGCTTTTCCTTGAGGCGGTAATTCCGTCCGGGTAGAAAATTTCTCCCCTCCGTGTAAATTTTTCTTGACTTAAGCTAAGCCGTTACACTACTCTAGCCTTACTCTTTTATGGTCTGTCCAGGGCTCTTCCCCTCCGCCCCGGATCAACTGGGTTCCTTTCTCCTATAGTGCACGATTGGTGGGCCGATAGCGTGGGACCATTGGCTCCGTTTCCGGAGTCACTTTTCAGGCGAAGCGTTCTCTGGTTAGCTTCCCGCCGAGCCGGGACAGTGCGGCACGAGTGCTCTCGAACATGAAACGGAGACTCCGCTCTCGATCCTGTCTGTTTCTGATACTGGGTCTATGGTTCGCCATGTGTACGCCCCGTCCCTTCGCTCAAACTCCGCCGTCGGTTCCGTTTGCGACCTACGATCTCTCTCTGACCAAAGGGCTTGCCCTCCTCAACCAAAAAAATTACCAGGACGCGATCGTCGAACTGAGGCGCGCGCTGGCCGTCAAACCGCACGATGTGCCGGCCACGTACCACCTGGGGGTGGCGCTTCGGAAGGATGGGCAATTTCGCGAAGCGGAGGCGGCGCTGGAGGAGGTCGTGCGACTCGATCCCGCGTTTCAGCGCGTTCACTTCGAGTTGGGCGCGGTCAAATACGAACTGGGCGACTATAAGGCCGCTCTTCGCGAGATGGACCTAGCCGAGCAAGCCGACCCCGATTCGGCGCTCACCTATTATTATCAGGGCCTCGCGCTCCACCGCCTCGGTGAGTATGAACGGTCGTCTCCCCGCTTCCTTCGCGCCATCGGTTTAGCTCCCGAGTTGGGGCTCACGGCGCACTATTACGCCGGCCTGGGGTATTACCGGCTCAACATCTTGGATGAGGCGCGGGACGCCTTTGAGGAAGTCATCCGCATCGACCCCCACTCGCCGATCGCAGAGTCCGCACGCGACCTCTTGGCACAGATCGAACGTCGCACGCCTGCCAAGCGGTGGTGGAACCTTCTGGCCAGCGCCGCGTATCAATACGACACCAACGTCATCTTGTTGCCGGGAGGTTCGGCGCTGCCGGCGGGCATCTCGCGGGAAAGCGACAGTCGGGCGGTCTTCTACGGCCGGGGCGAGATCCGCTCGCCGGAGCGGCGTCATCTGAGGGCGGGCGCCGCCTATACCGTGTATCAGAGCCTGCACGCGGAGCTCACGGAGTTCAACGTCCAGAGCCACCAGGGCGAGGTGTACGCCTCGTACCGCCGCAAGCCGATCACGGTGCGCGTGCCCTACCAGGTCTCCTACTCCTTGGTCGACGGCGAGGAGTTTCTGCTGACCCACAGCGCCCGACCGACCCTCTCGTTGACGGAGTCCCGCTTTACCGCCACCCAGGTCGAGTACGGATTTTCCGTGAAAGATTTCAGGGAGTCCACGCGTTTTGTCGGAAACGACGACCGGGACGCCGTCAACCACGCAGCGGGGATCGCCCAAACGCTGATCCTGGGCAAGGGTAACTTGATCCGCGCGGGATACCGCTACGACACCGAGTTGACGGGGGATTCGCCGACGGAAGATGATTGGGAGTATACCGGTCATCGGATATATGGGAATGTTCGGCTCCCCGTGTACTTCGCGATCGACCTGGAGGTGGGGGCGGACTACTATCGCCAGCAGTATGAGCACCCCAACTCCCTTTCGGCCCTGGGAATCAACCGGGACGATCGCCTCCAGGCGTATAACGCAAGCCTGTCCAGAACGTTTCTCGACTGGTTGACGGTGACAATCGAGTATCTCTATACCAACAACGACTCCAACCTCCCGGAGTTTACGTACGACCGAGGGGTCTCGTCCGTCATTCTGGCGGGACGGTGGTGAACCCGCTTCACGGAAGGAATATTCGATGATGAGGAATTCGCGAGTGTGGGCGCTGGGCTTGGGTGCGTTCGTGTTCACCTGGGTCGCGGTGGCCGAGGCCCAGCCGATTTCAAACATCGGCAGCGTGACCGCCGTCCAGCGCCAGGCCAACGTCATGCGCGCCGGCCGCGTGGAGGTGGAGGTGGTCAAGCTCGGAGGCCCGGTGCTTTTTAAGGATTTCTACGAGACCAAGACCGAGTCCAAACTCAAGCTGTTATTTCAGGACGACAGCGTTTTAAGCCTGGGCCAAAATACCAGGCTCCGGATCACCGAAAACATCTATGATCCCGGCAAGAACCGACGGAGCACGGTGCTCAACCTGATCCACGGAACCACCCGGGCGCTGGTGGGCAAGGTTTTCACCGGGGCCGGCTCCAAGTTCGAGATCCATACTCCCACCGCCGCCGCCGCCGCGCGCGGCACCTATTTCATCGTCTGGACCACGATCGAGAACGGCCAGACGATCACCGGCGTGGTCAACATCGGCGAGACTGGCCGGGTGGTGGTCACCAACCTCAGTCCCAAGATCCAGGGCGAGGTGGAGTTAGGTCGGCACCAATACACGATGGTGGACGCGGACAGTCCGCCGACCCCGGCCGCTACGATGGACGCCGGACTGATGCAAAGCTTGGTGGCCTCGACGCAGGTCGACGATCAGGTGGCCGACAACATCCCCACCGGGATGGAGCTGCCGGGCGCGGACATCTCGATGGATATCGATCCTCCCCAGCAGGTCGAGCCCGGCCAGGCCCAGAAGCCGGAGCCCGACTCCGGGGACACGGCGCTTGCCGAAGTCGAGTTGCAGGGCGACGCGACCGATTTTCCATCCACCCCGCCCATCTTCGAGCAGCCCGGCGATCGGATGGGAGGGGGTGCCCCGGCCACGTCGTCGCTTTCCACCACCGTGATCTTTCCCGACGCGCCATGATCCTCATATGCAATAAACCACATACCTTAAAAGGTTTAGGCGGTACGGACTAACGCGATGTTTGGTCACAACGGCAAGAGGTGGTGGGCCCCAATTCCGATGGTGGTGCTTCTCTTGGGGTGTGGTTCGGTCGGCGGCGATCAGCCATCGACCGCACAGGTGGGGGTCACGATGACCATTCCGTCCCTCGAGACGGGCGCCCAGGCCGCCCCGACCGCAAACCGGATGGCCCCGGCGCCCCCGTCGGTGGCTACCGTCCGCCTGGTGGTCACCGATGCCGCGGGCACCGAGCTGGCTTCGGCCACCCGGACCGTCACCCCCGGCGAGACCGTGACGATCGTGCTGGAAGGAGTACCGTCCGGACCGGCGCGCCGAGTGACGGCCACCGCGAGCGACGCCCAGGGCGCCGTGCTCTTCCAGGGCCAGGGCGGGCCGGTGGATCTGGACCCCGGAGTCCTCACCGAGCTCACCATTCAGATGACCGCAGTGAGGGTCCCGACCATTACCATCACGCCCCCCGGAGCCGAGGTACCAACCGAAGCAACACAAGCCTTTACCGCTACCGTGACCGGCCTTAGTGACGTCTCGGTGAGATGGAGCGTCAACGGAGTCGAAGGCGGGTCCGACACGTTCGGACGGATCACGCAGGACAATCCTGCCACGTACACCGCGCCGGTAGAGGTGCCCGTGGAGCAACCCATTACGATCACGGCCACCGCCGTCGCGGACCAGACCGTATCCGCCACGGTCAGTCTGGTCGTGTTCTCGTCCTCGATCATCCTTGTGGCCGTCGACGGCGTGGACGGACCCGCCTGCGGCACGCCGAGCAGTCCATGCCGAACGATCACCCAGGGGATGAGCCTCGCGTTGGCCGGACAGACCGTGGTCGTAGCCCCCGGAACCTATTCGTTCGGGGGGACCGGTGGAGAGCCGGCTCCACTGTTGATGAAGGCCGAGGCGGCGCTCGTCGGTGGGGGATCTAGCATCACAACCTTGGATTTTTCAGCCGCGAGTGCGCCGGGAGGAGGCATCGTTACCGCGGACGGGGCGGCACTGGCTGGGTTCACAATCGTCGGGGCCGACAGCGTCCCCTACCTCGTCGAAATCTTGAACGGGACCCCGCTCATCGCCAGTAACGTTTTCGCCGATCTCGCGGGAGGAGGACGCAACTGCTGTGGGATTGGCATCCGCGTGGCCGGCACGGGAACGCCGGTGATTGCAAACAACACGTTCGGCCAGGGCTCAGACGTGCTCTCGACGGCCATCCTGATTGAGGAGAGCGCGGTCCCCGTCGTCGAGGCAAACATCATCCAAGGAAACACGATCGGCATCCACGCTCGCGGAAGTGCGACGCCCACCATTCAAGACAACACGATCGTTGGAAACTTCACCGGGGTTCAGATCGACGACAGCGCGCTTGCGGATCTCGGTGGAGGAGCCGGTGGAAGCGCAGGAGGCAACACCCTGAGTTGTAATACCGACGCGGATCTGGTCTACAACAGAAATACCGGAACCGTCTCGGCTCGAAACAACGTGTGGGACCACGTCCCACCCACCGAAGCGTTCATCGGCGCACCATCGCCCCCCGGCATTGATATCCTGCTCGGTGACGCCAGCGCCGACACCACGGGCGCGGCGCTCGTGACTTCTCCCTGCAACACGACCAGCACCGTCACCATTGCGCTCACCGGTCCGAGTGGGACCAGGATCGGCGGCGTGGATCTGAGCATGGACTACGACGAGAGCCTGGTGGCGTTCAGCACGGCGGTTGCAAGCGGCGCCGCAAGTGGGGTTGAACCTGTGGTCAACGATGATCCGTCACTTACCAACCGTTTGGTAGTCGTCGGGCTGGTTGCTCCCAATGGATTCACCATCGACGGAAGCCCGACGGAAATCCTCACGCTGACTTTTCAGAATGTGGCCAATGGCCTGCCCTCTGAGGCGACGTATCAACCGGTCACGTTGATTGAGGTATCCGACTTGAGTGGCGCACCCATCACGGGGGTCTCGGCCAGCCTCACCATAACGAATCGGTAGCCCCGTGTGTGCGGCGTCACATCGACCCTGTGATGGACGACCGGGACTGAACATGCCCTTTGGTGTAGCGTAACGCCTCGAACCAAGGTGTAATCGCATGACCTCTCAACCATCACAATCCGCAATGTTTCGGCGATCGAGAGGCTGGTGTGCCCTGTGGGCGGCATTGGTGCTCGGCGTCGCCGCTCTCGTTGTGGGACCTTCGAGCGCCGCGGCGGAGACGGTGATCGTCGAAGTGACCGGCGCGCCGCTGATCGGGAGCGTGGCGCTGACGGTGGGGTTTGATCAGCGCCTCGTGGCGTTTGAGGGCGCGACCGCGAGCGGGGCGGCCGCCGGCGCGCTGACAGTGGTGAACCCTCAGCCCGGACAGGGCTGGGTCAAGGTCGGCATGATCAAGGCCGATGGTTTTGGGTCGGGGGAGATCTTGCGGTTGACGTTCCGGACGCTGGGAACTGAAGCGCAGGCTGCGGGCGTCTATCCCGTCCAAGCCTTGACGGTCACCGATCTCTCGGGACGCCCCCTGCCGGCGGCCCGCGCCGTCGTGTCCGTGTCTCGCTGAAATATAGGGGCGGGTTCAGACTCGCCCTATAGGCTGTCCGACAACGCCGCAGCCCCCTTTCCTGGACAGTGGCCCGGGATTCGATCCTCGTAAAGGTGTTCATATGAAACCAGTCACGCGCATCGTGAACCTCTCCGGTTCTTCCCTGGTCGCTTTCGCGCTCGGGGCGTTGATCGGTCTTCCAAATCAGGCCTTGGGCGCTGTCCCCGGGGACATCTCCCCGGCCGGGGCGCCGGATGGCGTGATCACCATGCCCGACGCGCTCCGCGCCCTGCGCATGGTCGTGGGCCTGGAGACGCCGACTCCCGAAGAACGCGTCACCGGCGATGTGGCGCCGCTCCTGGTGAATGGTGGGCAGGTGGCGCTCGATGCCAATGGCCAGGTGCTGTCCACCCCGGATGGCCGCATCGGCATCGGTGACGCGGTGGTGCTGGCGCGCGCCGGCGTCGGGCTCATCCGTCTCCCGGAAATCAGCCCGCTCGCCGCGGCGCGGGCCGGGCACACCGCCACGCTCCTCCCCAACGGACAGGTGCTGATCACGGGAGGGGACGGCGGCGCCGGACCACTGCCCACCGTGGAGTGCTTCGATTCCGCCACGCGCGCGTTCAGCCCCACGAGCGGCGGGCTCACCACCGCGAGAACCCAGCACACCGCGACCCTGCTCCCCGATCAGAACACCCTGCTGGTGGCAGGACGGGACTCGGCCGGCCCCACGCCGTCGCTCGACCAGATTCGCTTGTGCGGCGCCCCCACCAGCCTCTCCGCCACGTTGATCGCCCGCGAGGAGCACGCCGCCGTGCTCTTGGCCGACGGCACCCTGTTGATCACCGGCGGGCACAATGCCGACGGAGCGATCCTGGCCACCGCCGAGCGCTACAACCCGCGCACCCGGACCTTCACCCCACTGGAACCGATGACCAGCGCCCGAGCCGGCCACAGCGCCACGCTGTTGTCCGACGGCATGGTCTTGATCGTTGGTGGAGTGACGTCGGACACGTCCGGCAACTCGGTTGTCGTGGCATCCGCCGAGCGGTTCGACCCGACCACCGGCGTGTTCACGCCCCTCTCGACGCCCTTGCCCACGCCCCGCGCGGGCCATACCGCGACGCTCTTGCCTGACGGCCGGGTGCTGATCCTGGGCGGTGCGGACGCCACCCCGACGGTCCTCGCCTCGGCAGACATCTTCGATCCCTCGTCGGGATCATTCAGCGCGTCGCCGTTCGTTCTCCGCGAGGCGCGGGCCGACCACAGCGCCACGTTCTTACCGGATGGGCGGCTCTTGGTCGTCGGTGGCCGGAATGCCGCGGGCCCCCTGGTCTCGACCGAGCTGATCGGGCCGCAGGCCGACGCCACGGCGCCCACCGTGCTCGCCGTCATCCCACCCGACGGCGCGACCGGCGTCGCTCCCGATTCGATGGTCGCCGTCCATTTTTCCGAGCCGCTTCGCACGACGTCGGTTTCGAATGCCACGGTGGGGCTTGTCCCGGAGGCGAGCCCCACGAGCCGAGTCGACGGGACGGTGACCCCGGCCGAGTCCGGCCTGCTGGCGTTCTTCACCCCCAGCGCGCCGCTTGAGCCCGGCACCACGTATACGCTCACGCTGGGACCCGGGATCTCGGACACGGCGGGCAAGCCGCTCGCCACCACGACCCAGAGCTTTACAACCAATCATCCGCCCGTGCTGGCGCCGATCGGCAACCGGGTAGTCAACGAGGGGCAGGTCCTGCAGGTCACGCTGAGCGCGACGGACGTCGACGGCGATGAGCTGACGGTTTCGGCCGTTGACCTTCCCCAAGGAGCGACGTTCGATCCCGCGATCCGGACCTTTAGTTGGACTCCAGGATTCTCCGTCTCGTCGCCGACTGCCAACAACTTCTTCGATGTACTCTTCACGGTGTCGGACGGCCAGGTCGGCGGAACGGACAGCGAGACCGTGCGGATAACGGTGAACGACGTGACCACGCTGACCGGAATCACCGTTACCCCGGCCAATCCGACCATCAACGTCGGCGGAAGCCAACAGTTCACCGCCACGGGCAGCTTCAATGATGGATCGACCCAAGCGCTGACCAACGTGCTCTGGTCCAGTGATTCCGCTGCGGCCACGATCACCAATGACGGCCTGGCTACAGGGCGTGTTGCGGGGAGCGCCCTGATCACCGCCACCTCGGGCAGTGTGAGCGGGAGCACCACCCTCACCGTCGCGAACCGCTCTCCCCTCGCCAACGCGGGGCCCGACCAGACCGCGGAAGCCACATCGCCTACAGGGGCGACGGTCACATTGGACGGCTCGGGATCGACGGATCCCGACGGTGATTCACTGAGCTACTCCTGGGCCGAGGCCGGCGACGTCGTCGCCACCGGCTCCACGCCCACCGTCCCGTTCTCGCTGGGCAGCCATACCATCACGCTGACCGTGGCGGATCCGACAGGGGCAACCGGCACCGACACCGTCGTCATCACCGTCCGGGATACCACGCCTCCCGTGCTCGCGAACGTCCCCACCAATCAGACGGCGACGGCGACGAGCCCGAGCGGCGCGCTGGTCGAGTACCCGTCTCCCACTGCGAGCGACGCGGTCAGCGGCACGCTCCCCGTCTCGTGCGATCCGCCGTCCGGCACCACATTCCCCCTTGGCGCTACCACGGTAACCTGCACGGCCACCGATGGGGCCGGCAATGTTGGCCGGGCGTCCTTCACCGTGACCGTGGTCACGCCCACCACCCTTGCGGTGACCGTGCTCGGGGGTGGCCCCACCGGCCACGATCCGCTGCCGGGCGTCCGCGTGCTCCGACACGATCCGGCCACCGGCGCGTTGCTCGGCGATCTCCTGACCAATGCGAGCGGCGTGGCAGACTTCGGGGACATCGGCGCCACCCGGGCCACGATCTCGATCGTGACCACGCGCGCGCAGAGCACACCTCCGAGCCACGACATCTTCACCTACGTGGATGTGCCGGCCGGCGCCCTTGTGGCCGACGCGAACGTGAACAACGGGCTCGACCGCCCGGTGCTCGCCAATGTAGACGCGACGCTGTTGAACCTGCCGCAAGGCTCGGTATTCGCCAACCTGTTTGCCGGCGGGTTCACCTCCAGCGGCGCTCTCGTGCAGAACGGCTCGGCGCAGTTCCCCGCATATCCGATCGACCAGTTCCAGAGCGACCTGAAGTTCAGCCTGCTCGGTGCGGCGATTGACGCGACGGGTGCGGTGGTGGGATGTGGCTCGTTGGTCGACCTGGATCCCCAGACCTCAGGCAGCGCCGCCGTGTCGATCGACGCCGCCGTCGCTCCCGGTCTCATCCCCTTCACCGCCTCGGAGCCGGCGATCTTCGAAGGGCTCACGATGTTACGGAGAGGCCTGGTGTGGAACCTCTTCAATTTTGGTGGTCAAGGGGGCCCGGCCACGTCGGGTACGCTGGCCGTGTGTCCGTTGCAGGACGGCGAGCGATTCGAGCTTTCGTTCCGGGCGCTCGAAACGGCGACGTCGTCGTCGCGCGGCATCAGCCTGACCTCGTCAGTCCTGCCGGAAGCACTGGACGTCACCCTGCCCGCGCTCTCGATCGATACGCTCGGGCGCAGCACGGACGGTCGCACCATTAACTGGCAAATCTCCGGTGCGGACGCCGGCCAGCTCGACGTGGCGTACACGGAGCTGAACTGGGCCGGCACGGCCGCAGAGTACCGCTGGGGCCTGGTCGCTCCCCAGACCGCAACCGAGGTCTTGCTCCCGTCGCTGCCCGCGGACCTGGCCGACCGAGTGCCGCCAGCGACCGGCACCGGACTGTTTTTGTATCTGGGTGGATTCGATACGATCACCGGGTTTGACGATCTCGTGAGCCAGGTCTCGGCCGACCGCGGTGACTTCGACGCGACCTTCCTGCGAGCCGCCCAGGAGATCAATGTCGAACGCTCAAGCCGCTTGCTCGCCGTGACGGTCGAGGGGACGGGTTCGGGCCGGGTGGTCTCCGAGCCTGCGGCAATCGACTGCGGAACGGTCTGCACCGCCAACCTCCCAGGGGACACGCTGATCACCCTGACCGCCACCCCCGACCCCGGTTCCAGCTTTATCACCTGGGAAGGCAACGTGGGCTGTGGCAGCCAGAACCCCTGCACCTTCCGCCTGCTGGATGACGTGACGAGCGTCACCGCAACATTCGAGACGATCCCCAATCGGATCCCAGTCGCCGATGCCGGACCTGATCAGGTCGTGGAAGCCACGTCGCCCGCAGGCGCCTCGGTCACGCTGGACGGCTCGGGGTCCACCGATCCAGACGGTGATCCGCTGACGTATACCTGGAGGGATGCCGCAGGCGGTACCATCGAGACCGGGGTCTCTCCCACGCTCATCCTGCCGCTCGGCAGCCATACCATCACGCTGACCGTCACCGATCCCACAGGCGCGACCGGCAATGACGAGGTCATCATCACCGTCCAAGACACCACGCCGCCGGACACGATCATCGACAGCGGCCCAGCGGATACCCTGCTTATCACTGCCACGTTCACCTTCCACTCCACTGAAACCGGAAGCACGTTCGTGTGCGAACTGGACGACGGCCTCCTTGTCGCCTGCGCCAGCCCGGTGACGTACACCGATTTGGCCGAAGGCCCGCATACCTTCATGGTCCGGGCGACCGACCCCTCGGAAAATCCGGACCCCACACCGGCCACGCACAACTGGACGGTGATTCCGTCCACGATCTTTGTCGACGGAACCACCGGGATCGACAGCTCCACCTGCGGCACGCAAGCCGAGCCCTGCAGGACCGTGACCCAAGGTCTCGTCCGCGCCGTCGCGGGGCAGACCGTTTCCGTGGCGGCTGGATCTTACAGTTTCGGCAATATCGGAGAAGAGCCCCTTCCACTTGCCGTGAAATCTGGGGTGGCCCTCGTTGGGGCCGGCGCCGACTCAACCTTCCTGGATTTCAACAGTACGCAGGGCAACAACCCCGATATCGGAATCACGATGGCGGATCAGGCCACACTCTCTGGCTTTACCTTTCGTGTAAATGATTACTTCGATTACCTCATCGACCTCGTAAATGTGAGCATCTTCGGCACCACAACGATTCGGGACAACCTTTTTGTGGACCTCAACTGTGCCCGTTGCCTGACCGTCGCGATACGCGTCCGCGGGGGGGGAGAGGTCCCGCCGTCTCCCGTGATTAGCGGCAATATTTTCGGCCGTGTTGACGAGTTTGGCAATTCCGAGGGTTTTCTCACCGCCCTGCTCGTCGAAGTCTTCGCTAATCCACGAGTGGTGGCCAATACCTTCATAGGAAACGACACGGGGATCCGTACCGACCTTGGCGCGATGCCGATCATTGAAGGCAACACGCTCATCGGAAACTATGTCGGGATCTCTCTCGACAAAGAACCCAATCTTGTGGGAGGCGGCGTCGGCGCAAGCAACGGTGGTAATACTCTTGGCTGCAACCGGGACGCCGACATGGTCAACAATACGCCCAATGCCATCTCGGCTCGGAATAACGCCTGGGATCATGTCCCACCAACCACCGGGAGTGTCTTGGGAAACGGGGTCGACATCGCCAATACCTCGCAAGGAAGCGTCGATGCCACCGGGGCCACCCAACAGACCACGTGTTTTAATCTCGTCGTGGTCACGGCAGGAAGCGGCAGCGGGTCCGTCGGCGTAGAACCCGGAGGGATCGGCTCTGGCTCAAACGGCTCCACGTTCTTCATCGCCGGGACCGCCGTTACGTTGACGGCCTTCCCCAACACCGGGTCGGTGTTCGCCGGGTTCAGCGGAGGGTGCGCCAGTACCGCCACGACCTGCACCTTCACGATTACGCAAGACACGGTGGTCACCGCCACCTTCAACAATTCCACGCCGACGATTACGAGCGTGAACCCGACCCCGGTGACGTTCGGAGTCACGCCCAGCGGTGCGGTAACGATCGATGGGGCGAACTTCGTCGTGGGGGCGACGATCACTGTGGGTGGCCTTTCTGGGCCAACTGTGGCGGGCAGCACCGCGAGCGCCTCGACGCCGTTTGTGTTCGTCGACAGCACGCGATTAAGGTTTTATTGGCCCAACACCTCCTTAACCCCGGGTAGTTATGGAGTGCGGGTCACCAACCCGACTGCCGCAGGGGGCCTGTCGACTACGTTGGCGAACGGCTTTACCGTCAACGCGGCCCAGCCGACGATTGCGAGCGTGTCGCCCTCCTCGGTAACGTTCGGCGTCGATCCGAGCCGGTCGGTGACGATCCTGGGCTCCAACTTCGTCCTGGGGGCGACGATCACCGTGGGGACTCTCACCGGCGCGACCGTCTCGGGGACAACCGCAACAGCGGGGACACCATACGTGTACGTGAGCGATAATCAAGTCCAGTTTTACTGGCACAACACCACGCTCGCCCCGGGGGTGTACGACGTGGTGGTGACCAACCCCGTTGCCTCTGGAGGGTTGGCGGCGACTCTGACGAACGGCTTTACGGTTATTCAGAGCTTTACCCTCACATTGACCAAGACAGGGCCTGGGACGGGGACGGTGTCGAGCAGCCCGCAGGGGGTCAACTGTGGGACAGCCTGCACCAGCCAGTCCTTTACCTTTAGCGGCGGCACCGTGGTCAACCTCTCCGCCAGCCCGTTAGCCGGGTCGAATCTCATGGGGTGGAGCGGCGCCTGTCTCGGAACAGGAATCTGCTCCGTAACCATGGACGCGAACAGGTCGGTGGCGGCACACTTCAACCTGCAGGCGGTCCAGATCAGCACCGGCCAAGCTCATTCCTGCGCGCTTATATCAAATGGAACGATTAAGTGCTGGGGGAGCAACTCCAGTGGCCAAGTTGGAGGCCCATCCCTTTCCACCGTGACCGGAATCACTACCGCCACGTCTGTTGAGGCTGGAGCGAGTCACACTTGCGCCCTTCTGGCGAACCGCACCGTCCAATGTTGGGGATCAAATAGTAGCGGGCAACTGGGCGACGGGACCACCGGCGGCTCTACTACCACTCCGGTGACGGTCAGCGGCATTTCAAATGCCGTAGCGATTTCCTCCGGCGGAAGTCACACCTGCGCGGTGCTATCGACGGGGGCGGTGCAATGCTGGGGCTTGGGAACCAGCGGTCAACTCGGCAACAATGCGTTCAATAATTCCGCGACCTCTGTCACGGTGTCCGGAATCACGACTGCCGTGGCCGTGTCGGCCGGAGGGGCGCACAGTTGTGCCGTTTTATCGACTGGGGCGGTGCAATGCTGGGGGAGCAACGGCTCCGGTCAATTGGGGAGTCCAACCGCCAGCAGCGGGGCATCCCCAGTACCGCTTACGGTCAGCGGCATCTCAACTGCAGTCGCGGTCTCAGCCGATAACGCCCACACCTGCGCAACCCTATCGAGTGGCGCAGTCCAATGCTGGGGATCGAACAGTAGCGGCCAGTTGGGCAACGGGACCACCGGCGGTTCCTCTACTTCGCCAGTGACGGTCAGTGGTATCTCAACTGCAGTGGCGGTCTCAGCCGGTAACGCCCACACCTGCGCATCCCTGTCGAGTGGGGCTGTATCATGCTGGGGGGACAACGATTCGGGGAAATTGGGTAACGGAGACGAAACGTTGACAGACCGCGCAAGTCCCGTTGGGGTTTCGGGCATTTTCACCGCCACTGCCGTGGCCGCTGGCGGAAGCCACAGCTGCGCCGTGAGGTCTGACGGGAGAGTTCAGTGCTGGGGCTCGGGAGGCTTCGGTCAGCTCGGCAACCAACTTGCCGGTGGCTTCTTCTTCACATCGCCCGTGGGAGTCATCAGTCTATTCGGCTTTACTCTCACCGTTGACCGGTCGGCGTCTGGGGTAACCATCACGTCGTTCCCCTTCGGGATCGGCTGCTCTGACGTGTTTGGTGGCCCGACAACCGTGACGTGCGCGGCCTCGTTCCTGAGTGGGACCAGGGTGACGCTCTATGCAAGACAGACCGCAAATCCAGCAGACAACGTGGCTTTCCGGCAATTAACCGTTGGCGGGGATACAACAGTCACCGTCACGCGGTCTGATCTTCCGTTCTAACGGAAGCGCGAAAGAATACCGGCTGCCTCCTCTAGTAGAGTGGGCGCTCACGATTTATCACGCCGCAGTGTTGGGCATTTGTCATAGTTCGGTCATCGAATCTTCACATGAGCTTGAGGAAGAATCCTTGGGAGGTTGGTCCCGACTATGGGAGGCAAGCGGCCTCGATCATCACTCGTTCACCGAAAGGAAACCTATGCGTACGATGAGGAGAATTGTCTGGCTACTCGTATTGGGGTTGATCATGAGCGCGTCCCCGGCAGCGGCGGGCGACAAGGAGAAGACCGCGCTGAAGTTTACGGCCGGCGTATTGAGCGGCGACGCGCAGGGGCATGGCCGGGTGGAATTTGAGAACGGGGCTGTGAGTGGCAAGATCTCGGCCAAGGATCTCCCTGCCCTCCCGACAGGGCAGTTCTACGTGGCCTGGTACACCAATATCGAAAACGGCAACGCCGCGTTCCTCGGCGCATTGGTGAGCCATGACTCGATTCTGTTTACTGAGGACGAATCCGAAGGCGCGCTGCGGTTCTCGGCCGACGCCTACACTGTGCACCTGCCGTTCCCAGGGACGGGCGACTTGGTCGGCCAGCCCATTTATCCCGCGTCACCGGGGGGGAATCAGATCGTCGTGTTGGTGGAGCGAGCCATCAACGGGAGGACGCCCGCGCCCATCAACCCGCCGGCGAGTTTTCCGCCCGGGCCGGTGGAATCCGCCGTGTTGGTCGTGAACTTCTAGAGTTTGACCCATAGCGAGGAGGGCACGGAGCGTGCCCTCCTCGCGGTAACCGAAGGCAACACCGCAACGACGCTACAAGCTCAAACCCGGGCTTGACAAAGCCCATTCGGTCGTAGTAAGAAGCAGTTCCATTTGTGTCACCTCATCCGGGGCACACGTGTTCCTACAATCTTCGACATTCACGATCGACCATCGCAAATCGATGGCCCCTCCCCTGCCGCTCATAAGCGGACTCAAAAATGAGTCTGACGGAACTTCCATGAAACGGTCGCTAAACCGCGTATCTGGTTGCAGAATGCTGCGTTAGTCGTATTCACCCAAACCGGACGGAGGTGCTGCCGTGGATCAGACAATCGTGAGAAGCGAGAAGTACGAAAACGGGAAGACGATTATCGAGGAAGGAACCTGGGCCTTTTCCGCGTACATTATCAAGTCCGGTAAGGTCAAACTCTGGAAAGTAGTCAATGGAAAGCAAGTCCAATTCGGCACCTTGAACGAAGGCGAGATCTTCGGAGACATGGCCTTCTTGGGCGGCTCAAAGCGCACCGCTTCGGCAACCGCTGAAGGTCCGGTGGAAGTCGGGGTGATTTATCAAGACATGTTTATGGACGCGTTGCATAATCTCCCAGAAGATCTGCGCCACAAGGCCCAGCTTCTCGTCAGCGATTTGAGTGGGCTTACCGATATCTACGCCCGGTTGACCAGCGCGCTCCAGGACGCAAAAGAGATCAAGGCGAGGATGGAAGACTTCAAATCGCTTGAAAAACAGTTCGAGAAGGCGCCCGAATATCTGCGTGCGGTGCTAGTCGCCTTGATACGGCGTCTTCATGGGGCCATCGAAGGCTGTGCAAAGCTGGCAGCCGAGATCGACTCCGGGAACAAATCGGTCGACTCACTCGCAGCCCCGCCTCGGCTGGCGGCCGTGGGGCACTGATCAACCAGGTCTCGATTCTCTTTTCCGAAGACGAAACCGCGGCACGTTGCAGTTCTCGGCAAACGCCTATGGTGTGACCTGCCATTCGCGGGACGGGCGACAAGTCCAGCCCGTTTACCGCGTCACGGGGGCGGAACCAGATCGTCGTGTTGGTGGAGCGAGCCATCAGCGGGAGGACCTCTGTGTCCATCAATCCGCCAGCGAGCTTCCACCCGGCCAGGCGGAATTTTGCTTGATCGGGATCGTGTACCGTGCTATGGTGTTCGCTCTCGGCGAGGACAACTATGTCCCGAGCCCTCCAGAAAGTCGCCTTTCTTCGCCAAACGACGTTGTTCTCCGAGCTTCCCTCGAACGACCTGGAGGCGCTCTCGCTTCGTGTCCGGGAGCGCACCTACCGAAGGCACGAAACGGTATTCCACCTCGACGATCCGGGTACCGCCCTTCTGTTGATCCGGACCGGCCGGGTCAAGGTCACGCTGACCAGTAAGGAAGGAAAAGAGATCATCCTCCGCATCGCGGGGCCGGGCGAGATCGTCGGGGAAGTGGCCCTGTTGGACGGCCAGCCCCGCTCCGCGACGGTCGTGGCGCTGGAGAAGATCGAGGTCTTTCTCCTTGACCGGGACGCCTTGATCGAATTCATCAGCCAACACCCCAATGCCGCACTCAGGCTGCTGGCGGTGTTGAGTTGGACCATTCGCCGAGCCAACGACCGGATCGGCACGCTCGCGTTCGCCGACGCATATGGAAAGGTGGCTCAGGTCCTGCTCGATCTCGTCAAAAAACACGGGCAGGCGAACGGGACCGGTATCGAGGTCGCCGTCGATCTCACCAGGCAGGAGATGGCGTCGCTGGCCGGCGTCTCGAGGGAAACCTTTACGCGCATCCTGAAACTCTACGAACAGGCCGGATTACTCAAGGTCGACCGGCGTTGTCTCCACATCCTTTCCAAGGACCGCTTGAGCCTCGAGGTGCTCTGACCGAGCGCGTCGCGATTGCCCCTTCGAGGGACGGGCCGTGATTCGGGTCACAGCCCTGCTGTGAGCGGCGATGCCGTTTTCCCCCTCGCGTCGCGATACAAGGGAGGAGGGCAACCGTGCTACTCGGAAAGCGCATCGTTTCTGGCCTTAAGGAGGAGAACATGACGACGGGGGGGTTGTGGGGCGTGGTGTTGGCGGGGGGCGAGGGCACCCGGGTTCGCCCGCTGGTCGATCGACTCGGGGGTGGACGCTGTCCCAAGCAGTATTTCGCGTTCACGGGCACGCGCTCGATGCTCCAGCACACGTTGGACCGAATCGATCCGTTGATCCCCATGGATCGCGTCTTCACGGTCGTCCTTCCCACGCACCTGGATTACGTGCGCGCCCAGTTGACCGACCGTCCCGCCGACCGCATCGTGGTGCAGCCCGAAAATCGCGAGACCGCGCCCGGCATCCTCCTCCCGCTCACCCACATCCTGGCGCGAGATCCCGATCCAGTGGTCGCGGTCTTTCCCTCCGACCACTTCGTACTCGAGGTGGATACGCTCCTGCGCTATATCCGAGCCGCCGAGCGCGTGCTGCGTGATCACCCCGACCACCTCCTCCTCCTCGGCGTCGGCGGCGATGGGCCCGAGGCTGATTATGGGTGGATCAGCCCCGGAAGGCTGGTCGCGTGTGCGGACGGCGTGGAGGCCCGAGCGGTCGGCGGATTCGTCGAGAAGCCGCCGCCCGCGAGGGCTCGTCGGCTCTTCGTCGCGGGAGCGCTGTGGAACACGATGATCGTCGTCACGCGGGGCCAGACCCTGCTTGAGATGGCCCGCCGCTCGTTCCCTCGTCTGTACGCCCAATTCGGACGTATCCGCCGCGCGATGGGAACCGCCGATGAGACCGCGGTGATCCGGGCGGTCTACCGCCGGATGGACACCGTCAACTTCTCACGTGACCTCCTGGAGCGTCACCCCGACCGGACGCTCGTCATCCCGATGCGCGGGGTCTCGTGGAGCGACTGGGGCAGCGAACGCCGCATTCTCGACACATTGGCGCGGACCGGCCTGCGTCTGGCCGGCGCGATCCCGGGCATGGCGGCGACGCCATCTCCCACCCTGACCGCCTCCCTGTGACGCTGATCGGTCAATAGGGATCCATCTGCCGCGTTGTGACGGCGGATTTGACAGCGGCCGTTTATTCCCGCTACCATGGCCTTCTACACCAACACGCCGGTGTTCCGTGAGTCGTGGGTTCGGCCCGCGGCAACCGCCGGCGCTCGCAGAGGTCATGCCATGACGGGTGAAGACCAGAGCGCCGAGACCAGGAAACTCGGGAGCTACCTTGACTGCCCGCCGGAGGCCATCGACCGAGTCATCTCCTACCAACAACAGCTCGCTGCGGAGGGCGTGAATAAACCCTTGGGACGTTTGCTCGTGGAGTGTCGGACGGTCTCCACCCAATCGATCGAGACCGCCCTCCGCGACCAACGGGTGGACCGCCTCCGAGGCTGCTGGCTCTTCTCCGAACTGGACGACGACGAACTGCGGGCGCTCGCACCCCTCGTGCATGAACAGAGCATTCCCCCAGGCGAGGAGTTTCTGAGCCAAGACCGGCTCGGTGACGGCTTGTACGTCCTGGCATCGGGCCGCGCCCTGGTGTTTCGGCGGGAGGACGATGGGCAAGACCTCACGCTCGATACGATCGGCCCGGGCGAGAGCGTGGGTGAAATGGGGTACTTCTCCAGCGGCCGGCGGTCGGCCTCGGCCCGCGCCATCGAGGAGCTCCAGGTCCTTCGGATGGCCTACACCGAGCTTGATCAGGCCATCGATGCTGCTCCTCGCCTCGCTCGACGCCTGCTCGAGCTGGTAACCGGCCGGTTGCGTCGGCTCAACCTCCGCTTCCAGGACGTCACCCACACCAGCCGGGACGCCGAACACTCGCTCAAGGGCCTCCAGAGTTTCCTCGACCTCTCAGAGGTCTTGGCCCTTCGGATGGATATCGAGGGCCTGATCGACCGGGTCGTCCGGACCGCCAGCCAGGTCATGCACGCCGAGCGAGCCTCGCTCTTTTTGATCGACGCGGCAACCGGCGAGTTGTGGTCCAAGGTCGCCGAGGGCGAGGAGCGGCGCGAAATCCGCTTCCCCATCGGCGCCGGGGTGGCCGGCTGGGTCGCCCAGCACGACCAGGTGTTGAATATCGCCGACGCGTATGAGGACGCCCGCTTTAACCAGGCGGTGGACCTCGCCACAGGGTATCGCACGCGCTCGATCCTCTGCGGGCCGGTGAAGAACCTCCAGGGGGAGCCGATCGGGGTCATCCAGGTCATCAACAAGCAGGGGGGGGGATTCGGACCGGACGACGAGCTGCTGTTTCGGGCATTCGCCTACCAGACCACGATTGCACTGGAAAACTTCTCGCTCTACCGCAAAATGCGCGCCAGCCATGAGAAGATGGCGATCCTGCTCGACGTGGCCACCTCCGTGGCCCAGACCCTCGACCTCGATGTCCTGGTGGCCAAGATCATCCACAAGGTCTCGGACCTCTTGGACGCCGAGCGCAGCACGCTGTTTTTGGTCGACCCCGAAACCGACGAGCTGTGGTCGAAGGTCGCCGAGGGCAGCGGCGAGTCCGAGATCCGGTTCCCCCGCTCCCTTGGCCTGGCGGGAACCGTGGCCACCACCGGTGAGATCGTCAACATCGAGGACGCCCACCGCGATCCGCGGTTTAACGCCGCGATCGACAAGCAGACGGGGTTTCGGACTCGCTCGGTGTTGTCGGTGCCGGTGCGCAACCGCGAGGGGACGATCATCGGCGTGACCCAGGCCATCAACAAACGCCGGGGCGTGTTCGACCGTCACGACGAAGATCTCCTCCAGGCCCTGGCGTCGCAGATCGCAGTCGCCATCGAGAACTCCCAGCTCTACCAGCGCACCGTCGGCATGAAGCGGTACCTGGAGAGCGTGCAAGAGAGCATCTCCAACAGCATCCTCACGCTCGACAACGCCTATCGCGTGGTGACCGCCAACCGCGCGGCGCTGAAGATGCTCGGAGAACCGACGGAGACTATCCTTAAACAGGATATTCGGCAGTTACTGTGCATGGGGAACGACTATCTCATCCGCCTCATCGACCAGGTCTACGCCACCCGCCGAGCCCTGGTCGAGTATGACGTCGACCTCAACTTTCTGGGGGGACGCGTGGCCTCGTCGAATCTCAACTTCCTTCCCCTTCTCGATCATCAAGGTCAACACCAGGGCGTGATTCTGATTTTCGAGGACATCAGCCGCGAAAAACGCGTGAAGTCCACGTTGATCCGGTACATGGCCAAGGACATCGCCGAGCGGGTGCTCGATGATCCCAACCAATCCGCCTTGGGCGGCACCCGCAACAAGGCCACGATTCTGTTCTCGGATATTCGAGGGTTCACCACGCTGGCGGAAGGATTGACCGCCGAGCAAACGGTTGAACTACTCAACGAGTATTTCGGCCGAATGGTCGACGTCGTCTTCCGCCAACGGGGCGTGCTGGACAAGTACATCGGCGACGCCTTGATGGCGGTTTTCGGCGTGCCTTACCAGCATCCGGATGACCCCGAGCGCGCCGTCCAGGCCGCGATCGAGATGCTCGGCGCGCTCGACGAGCTGAACACGCAACGGAGAGCCGCGGACCTGGAGCCGATCGAGATCGGCATCGGCATCAACACCGATGAGGTCGTCTCGGGCAACATCGGATCCCAGAAACGGATGGACTTCACCGTCATCGGCGACGGAGTCAATCTTGCCTCGAGGCTGGAGGGTTTAAACAAACTGTACGGGACGCGGATCTTGCTCAGCGAATCCACTCATCGCGAAATGGGGAAGCGATTTGTGGTCCGCCCCATCGACCACGTGCTGGTCAAGGGCAAACACCAACCGACACAGATCTTCGAGGTGCTCGGCGAACGCGGCTATCATCTGTCTCGGTCGGAGGAGCTGTTCTGCGAGGGACTCACCGCCTACCGTCGACGGAACTTCGCGAAGGCACGGTCGCTGTTTGAGCAGGGCGCCAAGAACGACCCGCCATGCTCGGTCTTCGCGGCCCGGTGCGAGCACCTTCTCCGCGAGCCTCAACCGCCGGATTGGGACTTGGTATGGGTGTGCGAGGCGAAATAGACCTCGCCGGTCCATGAGCGGTCGTCTGCGGCGTTGCCGCTGCGGGAATCCCTCGTCACGTAGAACCCAGTACGCTCCGGAGGGAGCCCTTGCGGCGTCTTGCATCCGGCCGCCCCTGAACAGACTCGAACGGCCCAATACCGGGGAAGATTCCTAACCGTCCTCTTCCCCGCCCATCGGCCGACCAGGATACCCGTCAGTGAATCTCCTTAAACCGGTACGACACACGACGTCACGTGACCGACGGGTTGCGCGATGGGCCTGGGGCTTGAGCGCTGCTATCACGCTCGTGTTTGCCCTCGTCGAGGTGGCTCGTCCTCCGGTGATTCGTGACGTGGCCGATCTGCTCGAGATGAAGACGCTCGACATTCGGTTCCGTCTCCGATACGCCCATCGCGGCGCCGAGCAGCGCCCCGACGACGTGGTCATTGTAGGGATCGATGAGGCCAGCTTGGCCGCCGTCGGCCGCTGGCCGTGGCCGCGCGCCGAGATGGCGCGTCTGGTCGATGCCATCGCCGCCGGCCATCCCCGGGCCGTCGCCCTTGACATTCTGTTCGCCGAGCCCGAGGTCTCCGAGTCGGCGCGAACGATCGAGGCGGTGCGGCGCGACTACGCGGCGCTCGGCTCGCCGGATCCCCGATTGCTCGACGTCATCGGCCGTCGCGCGATCGAAGGAGATGCCGACCTCCGGTTCGCCGACGCGCTGGGCCGCGCGGGCCGCACGGTGTTGCCGGTGGCCCTGGTGGTCCCTCCCACATACCAGACCGATCCCGCGGGCCCTCCACCGGACGCGCCCCCGGTCGTGGTCGAGTCATCGTTCGGTCTGGTCAAGGCGGCGAGCCGGGCCTCGCTGTTCCGGCCAATCGAGGCCGAAGCGATGATCGCGCCGATCGAGCCGCTGGCTCGGGCGGCCAGCGCGCTGGGGCACGTGTACTACCAGCCAGACCTCGACGGCGTGCTGCGTTGGGAATACCTGATGCTGCAATACGGCGACGAGTACTACCCGTCGTTCGGGCTCCAGATTGCTCGCGCAGCGCTGGGACTTCCCCGCGAGGCGATGCGGCTGGTGGTCGGGGAGGCCATCGAGCTGGGGGCGATCCGGATCCCGACCGACGAACGCGGCAGGGTGCTGATCAACTACGAAGGCCGCGAGGGCGAGTTTCTCACCATCCCGGCGATCGAGGTTCTCAGCCGACCCGAGGCGGCCGAACAGTTTCGGGACCGAATCGTCCTGGTCGGCGCGACCGCGCTCGGCACGCACGACATCAAAGTGACGCCGCTGTCGGCCAACCTCCCCGGCGTGGAGAAGAATGCCACGGTGGTGCACAACCTCCTGCATGGGAACGTCCTGCGCCGGACCGACGCCATGAAACTGCTGGACGCGGGCTTCGTGCTGATCTTCGGCGCCTCCCTAGGCATGATCCTGCCGCGAGTCAGCGCGTTGCGTGGGGTCTCGGTCGCCGCGGGACTGCTGCTCGGTTACGGCCTGATCGCCCAGGCGTTCTTTGAACTTGGCGGGCTCTGGATCAATGTCCTCTATCCGTCCATGACGATCGTGCTCTGCTACACCGGGCTGACCGTCCTCCGCTTTATGACCGAGGAACGGCGCGCGCAGGAGATCCGCCGCCTCTTCGCAAGCTACGTCAGCCCCAAGATGGTCGCGGAGTTGGTCAAGGATCCGGATAAGGCGAAGCTCGGCGGCCAGCGAAAGGAACTGACCGTGATGTTCTCGGACGTGCGCGGGTTCACCAACTTCTCGGAACAGAACCCGCCGGAGCGGGTGGTGGCGATCCTCAACGAATACCTCACCGCCATGACCGAGGTCGTCTTCCGTTGGGACGGCACGCTGGACAAGTTCATCGGGGACGCGATCATGGCATTTTGGGGAGCGCCGGTCGACCAACCCGATCACGCGGAGCTCGCCGTCCGGTGCGCCCTGGACATGCGGCGGCGCCTGGCCGAACTCCAAGCCGCGTGGCGCGCCGCCGGCACGCCCCAGCTTAACGCCGGTATCGGGATCAACACCGGCGAGATGGTCGTCGGCAACACCGGCGCGGAGGGGAAGAAAATGGACTACACGGTCATCGGCGACCACGTGAATCTGGCCGCCCGGGTCGAATCGCTCACCAGAAAATACAATGCCGGAATCCTCGTCAGCGACTCGACCTACCGGAAGATCAAGGACCTCGTGCTCATCGCGGAACGCCATCAGCCCGAGCGGCGACGGCTCGCCCAGCCGATTATCCACCCGAACCGAAGAACCGGGCCCATGGCCGTCGGGCACGTCACCTTCACCCCGTTGGGAGAGGTGGAAGTGAAGGGCCGAGCCCAGCCGGTGGGGCTGTACGAGGTCATCGACGCACGGAAGGAGCCATCGTGAACATACGGGTTTTGGGGTGCCACGGGGCCGAGCTCGCGCACCGCGACACATGCGGGTTTCTCATCAATGACACGGTCTTGCTCGACGCGGGAACGATCTGCTCCGCGCTGACGCTGACCGAGCAACGGAACATTCGGGCGATCTTGATCTCGCACATCCACGCCGACCACATCAAGGGACTGCCGTTTCTGTCCGAAAACGTGATCGGCGAGCCGGGGCCCCCGATCGTGATCTATGGCCTCGAGCCCGTGCTCGAGGGCCTGCACCGCTACCTGTTCAACGACCACCTCTGGCCCGACTTCACCCGCATTCCGGCCTCGAACCCGCTGTTTCGGTTGCAGCCGATGGCCGAGGGCGAGACGGTCCAGATCGAAGGGCTGGCCGTGCAGGCGTTCGCGGTCAACCACACCATACCGTGCGCCGGGTTTGTGATTCGCCGCTCCAGGACCGCGTTCCTCTACAGCGGGGACACGTACCAGACCGAGCGGATCTGGCACGTCGCGGCCCAGACACCGGACCTCAAGGCCGCGATGATCGAGACCTCGTTCCCCAACGCGCTCGACGATCTGGCTCGGCGCAGCAAGCACCTCACCCCCGCCCTGCTCGCGCAGGAATTCGCGAAGCTGGGCCGTCCCGAGCTGCCGTTGTACATCTATCACATGAAGCCCCGGTACCTGGACACGATCCGCCGCGAGCTCGACGCGCTGGGGATCAAGAATCTGGAGGTTTTGGCAGATGGCCAAGTCTTCGAAATCGCCTGACCCCCTCGGCGACCCCGCGCAGATCGAAATCGGGCCCGAGGTGTTGGGCGACTATGAGGCCGCCTCGCGCCGGGAGTGGCTCGTCACCAACGGGATCGGAGGCTATGCCTCGGGCTCCCTCGCCGGATCCAACACCCGCCGCTACCACGGGCTGCTGGTGGCCGCGCTCACGCCCCCGACCGGGCGCGTCGTGACCTTGAGCAAGCTGGAGGAGACCCTCTCGGTCGGCGGGGAGTCGTTCGCGCTGAGCACGAATCAATATCCGGGAACGATCTGGCCCCAGGGCTATCGCCTGCTGGCGGCGTTCCGGCGGTTTCCCGCGCCCACCTTCGTGTACCGGCCGCGCGAGGGCGTGGAGCTGGAGAAGGCGATCTGGATGATCCCTGGAAGGAATACGACCGTGGTTCGGTATACCCTGCGAGCCGCCCCGTGGCCGGTCGCGATCAGCTTCGTGCCGCTGGTCGCGTGGATCGACTACCACGCCCAGTTTCACCGGCGCGAGGGCTTCCCCTTTGCCTGGTCCTGGCAGGAGCCCGAGTGTTGTCTCGTCGCCTATCAAGGCACCCCGCCGTTGCGGATCGTGGCGCCACGCGCTCGCTTCATCGCCGGCGCGGCGTGGTATGACAACGTCGAGCACTTGCGCGAGCTGGAGCGAGGGCTTGACTTTCGGGGCGACCTCTACGCCCCGGGTTCGTTCGAGGCGCGGCTCTCGCCCGGCGAGAGCCTGACCGTCACCGCCACGATCGAGACGACAGCCGCTCCTCTCACCGAGGCCGAGTTGGCCGAGCGCCAACGCCGGTTGATCGCTCTGGCTGGCCTCTCCGATCCGTTCGGCCAACAGCTCGTGCTTGCCGCCGACCAGTTCGTGGTCCACGTTCCCGAGACACCGGCGATCCGCTCCACGATCATCGCGGGGTATCCCTGGTTCACCGACTGGGGGCGCGATACCATGATCTCGCTCCCAGGCCTGTGCTTGGCCACCGGCCGACCCGAGGTGGCGCGCGATATCCTGGCGGCGTTCGCGGGCTTTGTGAGCCGTGGCATGCTGCCCAACCGCTTTCCGGACGTCGGCTCCGAGCCCGAATACAACACCGTGGACGCCACCCTCTGGTACGTCCACGCGGTCTACCGCTACCTCGAGGTCACGGGTGATGCCGTTTTCGTTCGCACCCTGATGCCGACGCTGGACGCCATTATCGAGCATCACCTCGCGGGCACGCGCTACCACATCAAGGGGGATGCCGATGGCCTGCTCGCGTCGGGGGCCGACGGTGTTCAACTGACGTGGATGGATGCCAAGGTGGGTGATTACGTCGTCACGCCACGACGCGGCAAGGCGGTGGAAATCTGCGCCCTCTGGTACAACGCGCGCTGCATCATGGCCGAGCTAGCGGAGCGGTTCGGGCAGCGCGACATCTCCCACGGCCGCGCGGCGGCCCAGACCCGCGCTTCGTTCGCCCAATTTATCAGGCCGGACGGCCACGGCCTCTTCGACGTGATCGAAGGCTCCACGGAGACCGATGACTCGATCCGGCCCAACCAGATCTTCGCGGTCAGTCTGCCCTTCTCGCCACTGGACGACGAGGTGGCTCGCCGCGTGGTCGACACCGTGGCACGCCACCTGCTCACCCCCTACGGGCTGCGCACGCTCTCGCCAAAGGACCCCCACTACCGCGGCCGCTGCGAGGGCGACGCGTGGCAGCGGGACTGCGCCTACCACCAGGGCACGGTCTGGCCGTGGCTCCTGGGTCCGTTCATCGACGCCCACCTGCGCGTGTACCGCGATCCGAAGGCTGCGCGCGAGTTGCTCACTCCCCTCCGCGAGCACCTGAGGCAGGCCGGGATCGGGACCATCTCCGAGATCTTCAACGGAGCTGCCCCATTCGCGCCGGGCGGCTGCATCGCCCAGGCGTGGAGCGTGGCCGAGATCCTGCGTGTCTGGAAGCGACTGGCCCTACCCGATCCTCAAGACAACGGTAACGACGGCTAATCGTCTCTCCCGGCATGTCTTGAGCACGCGCCTCGGGTCGGTCAGATCCCCGCATACCACTCGTAGCCTTGGTCCTCCCAGTACCCGCCCTTGCCGCCGGCGATGTGGTCGAAGCGGTCCGTCAATTCGATGCGCATCACGTACTTGGCCATCTTGTAGCCAAGCTGGCGCTCGACGCGCAGCCGAACCGGCGCGCCGTTGGGGATCGGCAGGGGCGCGTCGTTGAGTTCGTAGGCGAGGATCGTCTGCGGGTGGAACGCGTCGTCGAAGTCGATGCTCTCGTAATAGTAGTGCCCGTCTTCGTCGGGGTCGGCGCACGAGAACACGACGTAGCGCGCCGCCGGGAGCGGTTTGGCGCGGACGAGCACCTCGCTGAGCGTGACGCCCTTCCACTTCGCGATGGCGCTCCACCCCTCCACGCAGTCGTGCCGGGTGATCTGGGTGCGCGACGGTAGGCCGCGCAGCTCGGCCAGCGAAAACTCGGTCGGTCGCTCGACCAGACCGCCGATGGTCAGCCGCCAGTCCGCGAAGTCGTTCGCCGCCAGCGCCCGGTACACCGGATCTTCGGGATCGGTGTTGCCGTTCGTGGGGAAGACCGGCGACCGATCGGCTTCGGTGTATTCCTTGGCCATCGCCCGCCGTGGCGTGATCGCGCGCTGGACGCCACGGGTGAGGGTCTCGGCCCGGCCGAGCAGCCTCGGGAACCAGTCGGCTCGGGACAAGCTGTCGCAGCCAGCAAGCAGCATGACGGTTGCGGCCTGAGCGGCGCGGACGACAAATCGGCGGCGTGATAGGTCACCGTTGGTCATGAGACTCCTCCTCGGGCGCGCGATACCACCCGACCACCATCGATCGCAGATTGTTCCACAGGCCCGTCGTCGCCACCATCAGCACGTGGACCAGGGTGTATCCGATGAACGCGAAACAGGCGATGAAGTGGATCGTGCGGGCGGATTGGCGCCCGCCGAAGAGCGTCAGCAACGCCGGAAACGCCGCGTCCATCCGGGGCGACATCGCCAGGCCGGTCAGCACGATCAACACCCCCAGCCCGAAGACCACGCCGCTGTAGGCTAGCTTCTGCAGGACATTGTAGCCGGCCGTGACGTCGTCCGGGGCATGTCGAAACAGCACATGGTCCTTGAGCGAGCGGCCGAGTCCGCGGAGGTCTCGCCAACGCGGGAGGAGGTCCTTGGTCAGGTGCCGGCTGAGCAGCGCATAGGCCACGAATATGACGCCGTTGAGCACGAAGAGCCAGGCGAAAAACAGGTGCCAGCGCCGGCCCATGGCGAGCCACTGGCTGCTGGGCAGCGTGAGCCACGAGGGAAATCCCCGACGCCTGATCTCGCCGGAGCCGTCTTCCGAGACGCCGAAGAGGCCGGTGGTGTCGAACTCGCGCCCAAGAATCGTCGTGATACCTCTGAGTTCCCCGTCGCGCACCGCCCGCATCGAGAGGACGGCTTGCTCGGGATCCGAGCGGTCCCCCCAGTACAGCGCCGGGTGGGCATTGAAGATCTGAAAACCGCTCATGATCAGGATGGGCAGGCAGAGGACGTTGATCCAGTGGCCGAGGCGAATCGGCAGGGAGTGCCGGTAGACCATCCCACCCAGGCTTGTTTTCTTAGATCCGAAGGGCATAGTGGGCCGCGCCAAGGAGCGGGGCTTTGGTATTAAGGACCACAGTGACGGGGATCGACCGCAGCAGCTCGGTGTACCGACCCTTGGCCAGGTACGACCGGGTGAACGTCCCGTCCGCTAACTTATCGAGCAACTTGGGCGCGATCCCTCCGCCCAGGTAAACTCCACCGCGCGCCAGGACCTTGAGGGCGAGGTTGCCGGCCTCGGCGCCGTAGATCGAGGCGAACAGGTCGAGGGCTTCGACGCACAGCGCGTGGCCGCGCGCCAACCCCACGTCCCCAATGACCGCACCGGGATTTCCCGCGTCCACCCGTTCGCGGAGCCATGCGGGCTCGGGGACGCCCGAGGTTTCGCGGAGGAACCTGTAGATATTGAAGAGGCCGGGGCCTGAGAGCACCCGCTCGTAGCTCACGTGGCCGAACTCAGCTCGGAGGAAGCGCAACAGCTCGATCTCGCGATCGGTCTGGGGCGCGAAGTCGGCATGCCCGCCCTCGGAGGCGATCGGCGCGTATTCCTTCCCATCCCAGTGGAGCACGGCTTCACCTAACCCCGTGCCGGCCGCCAGCACGGCGATGTGACCGCAGGGCCGTGTCGGTGCTCCTTCGTGAAGCACGGCCATGTCTGGTTTCTCGAGGAAGAGCATGCCGAACGCCGCGGCTTCAAGGTCGTTAAGGAGCTTGACCTTGGGCACGGCAAGGTCTTTGGCAAGCTGGCGCTCATCCAGGAACCAGGGGAGGTTGGTGGTCCGACACTGTCCGTCGCGCACGGGTCCGGCCACGCCAAAGCAGGCCGCGGTGAGCTCACCGGAAGCCACGGCGCCAAACACGAACTGGCCGAGGAGGTCTTCAAATCGGCCCGCCTCCCGGCTGGGAAACACGGCCTCGCGTACCACCTCCAAGCGGTCCCTCTCACTCCGGTAGAGCGCCAGCACGGTCTTGGTACCGCCGATGTCACCCGCTAAGATCACGGCGTCCCGGCCTCACGCCGCCGCATCGGCGTAGATCTTCATCATCTCGGTCAGCAATCGGATCGCGTCGCCCCGGGGTCGCTGGAAGGCGTTGCGCCCAATGATCGACCCGAAGCCGCCGCCGCCGCGGATCGCCCGCGCCTCATCGAGCACCGCCGCATCGCTCTCTTTGGTCGCCCCGCCGGAAAAGATGACGACGCGCCGGCCGTCGAACGTGCTCTGGACCACGTGGCGCACCCGATCGGCCAACGTCGCCACCGGGATCTTGGTTCGCTCGTAGACTTTCTTGGCCTCCGGCTGCTCGAGGTGCGCGGACGGGAGTTTGACCTTGACGATGTGAGCGCCCAATTGCGCCGCGATCTGGGCGGCGTACGCGATTACATCGATTGCCGTCTCGCCTTCCTTGCTCAGCGTCGAGCCGCGCGCATAGGACCAGACCACCGCCACCAGCCCCGCGGCCTTGGCCTCCGCGACGATCTCGCGGAGCTGCTGGTACATCTCGGTGCGGTGCGCCGAGCCAGGGTAAATCGTGAACCCCACCCCCACGCAGCCCAGTCGCTGGGCGTCCCGCACCGAGGCGGTGACCGCCGAAATGGGATCATTCTCGTCTTGGAGCACGTCGTGGTTGTTGAGCTTTAAGATCAAGGGGATCTCGCCGGGAAATTCGGCGGCGACCGCTTCGATGAAGCCGAGCGGCGCGGCGTAGGCGTTGCATCCCGACTCGATCGCGAGCTCGAAATGGTAGCGGGGGTCGTACGCGGGGGGGTTGACGGCGAAGCTGCGGGCCGGACCGTGCTCGAAGCCCTGATCCACCGGCAGGATCAGCAACCGGCCGGTCCCGGCCAGCCGCCCGTGATTGAGCAACCGAGCCAGGTTGGTGAGCGTTCCGGGACTATCGCTGCCGTACCATCCCAAAATTTCTCGAACAGGTTTCTTCATCGGAACCTCCTTTCCTCGCTTGCGAAGCGCAACGTAGGCGCGCTGTGTGCGCCGAGGCTGCGAGACGGTGTTGATTGGTATCCGACTAACGGCGTCCTTGGTAAAAGTCCTCCGCCAGCGTGACGTCATCGGCGCTCCCGACAATCAAGGGCACGCGCTGATGGTAGGTCGACGGCTGAATATCCAGGGTTCGCATGTCCCCCGTGCTGGCTCGCCCTCCGGCGGTCTCGGTGATCAACGCCATCGGCGCCGCTTCATAGAGCAGCCTTAATTTTCCGGTCGGCCGTTTGGGATCGTCCGCGTCGGCCGGGTAGAGGTAGATGCCTCCCTCCAACAGCGTCCGGTGAAAATCGGCGACCAGCGACCCGGCGTAGCGCAGTGAGTAGGGCCGTCCCGACGGCTGATCCACCGCCCGCAGATAATCGACCACCCGCCGCGTCTGCGGGTGCCATCGATGGTAGTGCCCCTCGTTCACGCTGTAGGTGTCGCCGCGCTTGGGAATCCGAATCGCCCGGTGCGAGAGGAGAAACTCCCGCGTGTGGGGGTCCAAAATGAAGGCATCGACGGTACGACCGGTGGTATAGACGAGCACGGTGCTGGGTCCGTACATCACGTATCCCGCGGCGATCTGTTCGGTGCCCTTGCGCAACACGTCCGACGGGATATGCCTGCTCTCTCGGCCCCGCCGGCTGCGCACGGAGAAGATAGTGCCGACGATCCCGTTGACGTCGATGTTCGAGGAACCATCGATCGGGTCGAAGCAGACCACGTACCGTCCCCGCTCGCAGGATTCGGCGAAGTGGAGCGGCTCCTCCATCTCCTCCGACACCAGGGTACAGGCGGCTCCGCTCTCTTGGAGCATCTCCACGAAGACGTCGTTGGACCACTGGTCGAGCTTCTTGACCTGCTCTCCTTGCACGTTCACCAATCCGGTCGAGCCCAGCCGGTTGACCAACCCCGCCTGGTTGAGCTCCCGCGCGATGACGTTGGCCGCCAAGCTGATCTGAGTCATGAGCGCGGTGAACTCACCGGTCGCCGAGGTGAAGGCCTCCTGCTCGGACAAGACATGGCGAACGAACGTCATCTTGGCATGCCCCATCGTTTATCCCCCTCGCACCGGTCGTAAACCGGCCGCGGCATCCCGATCCACCAGCCAGAGCATCTTCCCCGTCGTCGGGCGAATCGACTGGGCCGGAAGCCGCTCCGGATCCCACGGGCCTTCGAGGACCTGCGCCAAGGTCTGGGCTTTCTCGGCTCCGGCCGCCAGCACGATCACCCACGAGGCCCGGTTGATGATTGGAATGGTCAGGGTCAGCCGATGGGCTCCGAGCTTGAACACGGGATTGGCGACCACCCATCGGACGGTTTCCATCAGAGCCGGGGTCTCCGGGAAGAGCGAGGCGGTGTGCCCGTCCGACCCCATCCCGAGCAATACCAGGTCGAAAGACGGGGGAACGGTCCGAGTTCCCCAGTTGAAATGCCGCCGGATATCAGCCTCGTACTCGCGGGCCGCGGCATCGGGATCGCTCGACTCGCCGCGCATCCGGTGGACGTGGGTCTCGATGATGCCCAGCGGGGCGAGCAAGGTCTCGCGAGCCGTTCGATAGTTACTGTCGGGATCATCCGGACCGACGCACCGCTCGTCCCCCCAGAAGAAATGGACGCGGTTCCAGAACCCATCGGACCGAACCCCATCGCGCGCCGGGATGTCGTACAGTCGCTTGGGCGTCGATCCCCCCGACGGCACCAGCCGAAACTCCCTTCCCGTTCCCAACACCTCCTCGGCGATCTTCGTGATTTGGACGGCCGCCTCGCGGGCCACGTCTTCGGGCCCGGAGAGCACGAGTCGGTCCGACGGGCGTATCATGGGTTCGGTCTGTATGGATCGTCGTGCAACGGGAGAGACATCATCCCGTTACAGCATCCTCCACCGGCTCCCGTCCTGCTCGATCAATCGATCGGCCTCCACCGGCCCCCAGCTTCCGGCGCTGTACTCGGGAAGCCATTTGGACCCTTGTTGTCGCCACCCCTCCAAGATATCGGTCACCCATCCCCACGCGGCTTCCACCGCGTCTCGCCGCATGAAGAGCGTGGCATCCCCGGCCATCACGTCGAGCAACAGGCGCTCGTACGCCTCGGGCGAGGCGGCCCCGTAGGCCGTGCCGTATTGGAAATCCATGTCCACCGGATGGATCCGCATCTTCGATCCGGGGAGTTTCGACGTGATCCGCAGCGAGAATCCCTCCTCGGGTTGAATGCGCAGCGCCAACACGTTGGGTTCCAGCGGCGCGGACGGGCTCGCGTTGAACAGGATTTTCGGAATGTTCTTGAGCTGCACCGCGATTTCGGTGGCGCGTTTGGGCATGCGCTTGCCGGTGCGCAGATAAAACGGGACGCCCGCCCACCGCCAATTCTCGACGAACACTTTCAGCGCGACGTACGTCTCGGTGGTGGATTCCGGTTTGACGCCGGCCTCGCGTCGGTATCCCGGAACCTCTGTTCCGTTGAGCAGCGCCGGGCTGTATTGGGCCCGGACCGTGTACTGGTTGACCAGGCTCCCGGTAATGGGGCGGAGCGACCGGAGCACCTCCAACCTCGCGTTGCGCACCACGTCGGGGTCGAGCGACCACGGCGGCTCCATGGCCACCAGACAGAGCAGTTGCAGAATATGATTCTGGACCATGTCCCGAAGCGCCCCCGCCTCCTCGTAGTAGAGGGATCGGGTTCCCACCCCCTCCTCTTCGCTCACCGTGATCTGGACGTGATCGATGTATTTGTGGTTCCACAACGGCTCGAAAATCCCGTTCGCGAATCGCAGCACCAAGAGGTTCTGCACCGTTTCTTTCCCGAGATAATGGTCGATCCGAAAGACCTGCGTTTCGTCGAACGCCTTGCCCAGAATGGCGTTGATATCCTGGGCGGACGCGAGGTCGCGGCCGATGGGTTTTTCCACGATCACCCGAGAGAAAGGGCTCGCGCCGTCGACGGGTTGCACCAGTCCCGCCTGCTGGAGGCCCTGCGACGCCGCGCCGATCAACGTCGGGGGAATGGCGAGGTAGAAGATCCGGTGGCCGGGGAGCGCGAACTCTTGCTCGATCTTCTCAGCGCGGGTTTTGAGCTCCTGGTAGGTCTTGGGATCTTGGAATGCGCCCGCGAGGTAGAACAGGCGTCGCTCGAATTCGGCCCACCTCTTCTCGTCGATACCCTGCCGGGAATGCTTGACGATTCCCTCCCGCGAGACCGATCGAAACTCCTGATCGCTCAGCGGACTATGGCCGATGCCCAACACCGCGTAATTCGCGGGGAGCACCCCGTCCAGCAACAGGTTGTAGACCGCCGGGATGAGTTTGCGGCGGGCCAGGTCGCCGGATCCGCCGAAGATGACGAGGAGACAGGGTTGCGCCGCGTTCCCCCGCTTCGAATCCCCGCCAGCCGCCTCACGGCCATCCATCTCTGCCATCATCTTCTCCCCGATCCGAGTGTTATTTTCTGACCGCATGTCCCCCGAAGGCGTTCCGCAGCGCCGCCAGCATCTTTTCGGCGAATGACTCCTCCTGGCGAGAGCGAAACCTGGTGAACAGCGCTGCGGTGAGAGTGGGCACCGGCACATCTTTGTCGAGCGCGTCGAGGATGGTCCAGCGCCCTTCGCCGGAATCCTGCACGTATCCCTTCAGCTTCTCCAAGCGCGGGTCTTGCGCGAGCGCGCCGGCCGCCAGTTCCAGCAGCCACGACCGCACCACGCTCCCCTGCATCCAGAGGTTGGCGATCTTGGCCAGGTCCAAGCCGTACTCGCTCTTGGACATCAGCTCGAACCCCTCGGCGTAGCCCTGCATCATGCTGTACTCGATCCCGTTGTGGACCATCTTCACATAGTGTCCCGCCCCATGGCCCCCCATATACGCCCATCCGTTCTCGGGCGCCAGGGTCGCAAAGATCGGCTCGAAGCGCCTGACGGTCGCCTCCTCCCCGCCCACCATCATGCAGTAGCCCAGCTTGAGGCCCCAGACGCCGCCGCTGGTCCCGACATCCACGTAATGAATGCCCTTCTTCTTGAGTTCAGGGGCCCGCCGCACATCGTCGTGGAATTTGGTATTGCCGCCGTCGATGATCGCGTCACCGGGCTGGAGCAGCGCCGCCACGGCCTGCACCGTCTCCTCGGTCGGCGCGCCCGATGGGACCATGACCCACACCGCGCGGGGCGCGGCGAGCTTCGAGATCATGTCGGCGAGCGACGACGCTGCGACGCATCCCGTCCCTTCCGCCTGCTTGACCAGATCCGTCGTCCGGTCGTACACCACGACGCGGTGCGCGCCGCGCTGCAACCGCGTGACCATGTTCATGCCCATCTTTCCGAGGCCGACAAATCCGAGTTCCATCGCCGATCCTTTCTTTGAGCGCGAGGGTTCGACCCTCGGCTACTTCGACCAGTCGTGCTCCAGTTTCTTCACCTTCTCCAGCCGCCGAACGTGTCGCTCCTCCCCGGTGAAGGTCGCTGCCAGAAAGACCCGCACCAGTTCCGCAACCAGTTCCGGCCCGACGATACGCGCACCGAGCGTCAACACGTTCATGTCATCGTGCTCCACGCCCTGATGCGCGGAGTACGTGTCGTGGCACAGTCCGGCTCGGACGCCCCTTATTTTATTGGCCGCCACGCAGGCGCCCACCCCGCTGCCGCACAGGAGCACCGCCCGATCGGCCTTTCGCAAGGAAATCGCCTCTCCCACCGCCTTGGCGTAATCCGGGTAATCCACCGGCTCGGTCGAGTGGGTACCGAGGTCGAGCGCCTCGTATCCCGTGTTCCGGATGACTTCGATGACCACGGCCTTGTGGGGATACCCCCCATGGTCGCATGCGACGGCGATCTTCACCGGTCCTTCACCGGCGGTGGGGTCGTTCCGGCCCGCACTTAGAGCGCCTTGTCCAGGGCCTGTCGGAGGCGCCGCAGTCCGGCGTCGACGTCCGCACCCAGATGGACCCGAATGGCTCGGCGGTCGCGCTTGCTCAGGCTGACGAAATCCCCCAGGGCCTGAGCCGCCTTGAGCACGCCGAAGGTATACGGTTCGCCCGGGATCGGCAGATCCTCCGCGTCATCCGCGGTGATCTGGATGAACACGCCCGAGTTCGGACCGCCCTTGTGGAGCTGCCCCGTCGAATGGAGGAAGCGCGGGCCGTACCCCAGGGTCGTGGCCACCTTCTTCTTTTCGCGGATCTTCAGCCGCATCTCCTGAAGCGCGCGATGCGCGGCGTCGGTCCGCTCCACGTACGCGGTCAGCGCGACGTAATCGCCCGTCGTGACCCGCGTCAAATGGGCCGCGAGCGCCGCTTCCAGAGTCGACGTCCCGTCGAGCGCCTTCCGATTGGCGGCGTCGCCGTAGATTCGAACACCGTCGGCGGTGAGAATCGGCTTCTCCTCGAGCAGCGTGCCGGTCTTCTTGAACTCTTCCAAGAAGCTCTTGGTGTAGTCCTTGCTCTCCTGGACGTTGGGTTGATCGAAGGCATTGATGCCGAGGACCGCCCCGGCGACCGCGGTCGCCATCTCCCAGAGGAAGAACTCCTCGCCCAGGTTGATCAACTCCGAAAGATCGATGCGGATCACCGGGAAGCCGGCGCGTTCCAGCGCAGCCACATCCTTGTCCTGTTGAGCGTCCACGCCGGCCGCATACCGGATATACACGAAGAGCCGGTCCATCCCGTAGACGTCCGGGGCCCCGAGCGGCTCGTCATCGATGGGAACGATCCCCTTGCCTTCCTTGCCGGTGCTCTCGGCGATCAACTGTTCGAACCAGGCGCCCAGGTCGCTGATCGCGGGGGAGGTGACGAACGTCACCTTGTCCCGCCCCTGCTTGGCCAGTTCACCCAAGGTGACGCCGAGCACCACGCCTGGGTTGTCCTCCGGCGGGACGCAGGAATCGCAGCTATGGCGCATCCGCTCGGCCCGATAGAGTAAGTGCTCGACGTTCACGCCCATGAGAGCGGCCGGCACGATTCCGAAATTGGAGAGCGCGGAGTATCGTCCCCCGATCTCGGGAACCCCCGGCAGAATTTCCCGAAATTTGCTTTCCCGGGCCAGATTCTCCAACAGCGAATGGGGGTCGGTGATGGCGATGAAATGGTCACCGGCCTGCTCGCCCTTGATCCGCCGCATCCGGTCGAAAAAGTGCTGATAGAAGACGATCGGCTCGGTGGTCGACCCGGACTTGCTGGAGACGATGCAGAGCGTTTTCGCCAGATCCACCCGCCGCTCGAAGCTCTTGACCTGCGACGGCACGGTGCTGTCCAGCACGTGGAGTTGGGGATAGCCGGGAATCACGCCGAACGTCATGCGAAAGACTTCCGGACAGAGGCTGCTCCCCCCCATCCCCAGGAGCAAGAGGTGCTCGAAACCCTCGGCGCGAACCGACTCGACCAATCGCTTGATCGGCGCCAGCTGGTGCACCTGTTGTTCGGTGATGTGCAACCAGCCCAGGGCGTTGCGGATGATCCGATGGTGCACGGGGTCGCGGTGCCAGAGGCTGGGGTCTTTGGCCCACAACCGCCGGACGAACCCTTGCTGTCGAAGCTCCTTGAGCTTCTCCGGGATGCCCTTGCCGAACCCGCCCAGCGCGTAGGTCTGCTGATTGAGCTTGGCGCCGAGCAGCTCTCTCCGCTTCTGACTGACGGTGCTCATGAGCTGGTCGAAGGATTCGACGAAGATTCGGACCCCGTCCGCCAGCAGCTTGTGCGTGACCTGGGTAAAGTCGATCCCGCACTCGGCCAGGAGACTCATAGTCTCCTTGGCCTCGTCGAGCCCGGTCAGCAGCGTGCCGCTCACCGTGCCGTGGTCGCGGAAAGCGCTGAACGTCGCCGCGGGGATCGTGTTGACGGTGTCGGGGCCGATCAGCGCGTCGACGTAGTAGGTATCGGAGTAGCGGGGATTTTTGGTGCCGGTGCTCGCCCAGAGCAGGCGCTGAACCTTGGCGCCCCTGTTCTGCAGGGCCGCAAATCGCGGGCCGGCGACGATCGCCTCGAATGCGAGGCGGGCCAGCTTGGCGTTGGCGATGGCCACCTTTCCGATCAGGCTCTGCAACGCCGCCCGCTTCCGGGGATCGGTGGTCCCCTTGATCTTGGCCTCGAGTTGACTATCGACCAGGCTGTCGATTCGGCTAATAAAGAAGCTGGCGACCGACGCCACCTTGCGCACGTCCCCGCCCTTGGCGGCGAGCTGTTCGAGCCCCGCGATGTAGGCCCAGGCGACCTGTTCGTAGGCCTCGACGCTGAACAGCAGCGTGACGTTGAGATTGATCCCACGACTCAGCAAGGGTTCGATGGCGAGAATCCCTTCGGGGGTTGCGGGGACCTTGATCATGACGTTGTCCCGGCCGACGGCCTTGTGCAGCCGCACCGCCTCTTCGATCGTCCCGGCCGTATTGTGGGCCAAATCGGGCGAGACCTCCAAGCTGACGTACCCGTCGCGGGTCTCGGTCTTCTGGTAGACCGGATACATCAGGTCGGCCGCGTCCTGGATATCGCGCACCGCCAACGTCTCGTAAATCTGTTTGACCCCGGTGACGTCGGCGGCGATCTGCTTGAGGGCTTGATTGTAATCGGTGCTGCCGCCGATGGCCTTTTCGAAAATCGAGGGATTGGAGGTCACCCCGAGCAACCCGTCCTGATCGATCATCGCCTGCAGTTCGCCCGACGTGATCAAGCCCCGGCGGATGTAGTCGTACCAGGGGCTCTGCCCGAATGCTTGAAGTCGGACCAGCGGATTCATGGCGCGCTCCTTGTGAGGTCTTTACGTTCTCACGTTTTCGCGTGGTGTTTCAACTGCTCCTTGGCCGCCGCGACGACCCGGTCCGGGGTAAAGCCGAACTTCTTGACCAGTTCTTTCAGCGGGGCCGACGCCCCGAAGGTCTTCATGCCGATCGTCTGGCCGGTCGTCCCCACGTACCGGGCCCATCCGAAGGTGGACGCCTGCTCCACCGAGACCCGTGCGGTGATCGAAGGAGGAATGACGCTGTCACGATAATCTTGGGATTGCTGTTCGAAGAGTTCCCACGACGGCATACTCACCACCCGCGCCTTGATCCCTTCGGATTTGAGCTGCTCGTACGCCTCGACGCAGAGCGAGACCTCGCTGCCGCTGGCCAGGAGCAAGACGCCGGGTCGTCCGTCGGCGGCGTCCGCCAACACGTAGGCGCCCTTCTCCACCCCCTTGGCCGGGGCGTACACCGAACGATCCAGGGTCGGCAGCGCCTGGCGGGAGAGAATCAGTGCGACCGGTTCGTGCCGCAATTGCATGATCACCCGCCAGGCCTCGGCCACCTCGTTGGCGTCCGCCGGCCGCAGCGTGATCAGGCCGGGGATGGCCCGCAGCGAGGCGAGCTGTTCGATCGGCTGGTGGGTCGGCCCGTCTTCGCCCACCCCGATCGAGTCGTGCGTGAAGATATAGATCACCGGGATTTCCATGATCGCGCTCAGCCGAATCGCCGGCCGCGAGTAGTCGCTGAAGATCAGAAATCCCGACCCGTAGGGGCGAATCTTCGACAGCGACAGCCCGTTGAGGATCGAACCCATCGCGTGTTCCCGAATCCCGAAGTGCAGGTTGCGTCCCGCGGGATTCTCGGCCGTGAAATCCCCCGCCCCGTCGAACGTCAGCCGGGTCTTGGTCGAGGGGGCCAGATCGGCGGATCCCCCGACCAACCATGGCACGCGTTTGGCGACGGCATTGAGGACCTTGGCCGACGCGTCGCGCCCCGCCACCCCCTTCGCGTCCGCCGGAAACGGCGCGATCTCCTGGTCCCAGCCGTCGGGAAGCCGCCGGTGTTGCATCTTGTCGAGCTGGTCGGCCAGCTGCGGGTTCGCGACCGAGTACTCCTTGAACAGGGCCATCCACGCCTCGCGCAGCTTACGCCCGCGTGTCCCAACCCCGTCCCGGAAATGCTCCCGCACCCCATCGGGCACCAGGAACTTCGCGTCCTCGGGCCACCCGTAATTGCGCTTGGTCAGTCGAATCTCTTCCTCGCCCAAGGGCTCGCCGTGGGCGGCGTGCGTGTCCTGCTTATTGGGCGACCCGAACGCGATGTGGCTGTCGACGATGATCAGCGTTGGCCGGTCGGGCGTGTTCTTGAAGGTGGTGAACGCCCGTTCGAGCATGGCGAGATCGTTGGCGTCGCCCACGCGCGTGACGTTCCAACCGTAGCCGATGAAGCGGGTGGCCACGTCTTCGCTGAACGCCCACTGGGTGTGGCCTTCGATCGTGATCTTGTTGTTGTCGTAGATCCAGCAGAGGTTGGCGAGCTTGAGGTGGCCGGCGAGCGACGCCGCCTCGCTTGATACCCCCTCCATCATGCAGCCGTCGCCGCACAAGGCGTACACGTCGTAGTCGAACATCTCGAAGCCCGGACGGTTGAAGTAGCGAGCCATCCACCGCTGGGCCGTGGCCATCCCGACGCTGGTCGCCACCCCCTGCCCGAGCGGACCGGTGGTGGTCTCGATGCCGGAGGTCCAGCGGTACTCGGGGTGGCCGGGGCACTTGCTCTCGAGCTGGCGAAATCGCTTGATGTCATCCAGCGGCACCGACAGCTCGCCGAGTCGCTCGTACTTGCCGTTGACCGCCTTGACCCCGCACAGATGAAGGATCGAGTAGAGCAGCATCGAGGCGTGGCCGATCGACAGCACGAAGCGATCGCGGTTGGGCCAGATCGGATCGTCCGGGTCGAACCGCAAAAACCGATTCCAGAGACAGTACACCACCGGTGCCAAGCCCATCGCGGTGCCGGGGTGGCCCGAGTTGGCCGCCTGCACCGCGTCCATCGCCAGCGTTCGAATGGTGTTGACGGATTGCCGCTCGAGATCCCCTGTTTGGTTCATGGTTGTTTCCCCTTTCGACGCCCGCCGCTCTTGGCCCGTCCCTTCGGAGCCTCGAACGACCGGTACCTGCTGGCATAGATCAGGGCGGTTTCGACGTACGCGGCGTGGCTCCAGGTCAGCGGCGAGATCGAAACCGGCTCCCCGCTATAGGGATGAAGCTGTTCGGCCAACACGCCGCTGGGCAGGGCGTGGTTGGCCACCCACTCCAGAATGTCCTTCGGCCGTCGTAAATCATCCCTCGTCTTGGCGGTCTCGATGAACCACAGCGCGAGCCACAACGTGCAGATTGGCCAGGGGTTGCCCGCCACGCGACCGATATCGCCGCTCTTCTGATGGTAATAATCGTTTTCATACCGGGCCACCCCGCCCACCTCGGTCTGAATCCAGAGGCGCTGTTCGATGGCCCGCATGGTATCGACCACTTCCGCCTGATCGGCCGGAAGGACGCCGAACGCAAAGACCCCGTAGAGGCTACTGTCGATCGTCGGATCCACCGAATACTCATCGCCGGACGTGAAGGTGATCATTCGGGCGAATCGGCCCAGATCCGGCCGGTAGAGGTGCGTGAGCGCGGCCGCCTTCATCCGCTGCGCGCCCTCGGCACACTGTTTCTCGAGCTCCGCGTCGCCGAACAGGGCGGCGAACCGCGTTCCCGCTTCGAGGCCGGCGCAGACCGCCGCGGTGGTGAAGGTCAGCACCCCGTACCGTTCCTCCCACAGATCGTAGGATTCCAGCGGCAAACCGGTCCCCCCGTGCCGGTAGGTCAGCATGAACTTCGACGCCGGACGGATCATCCGGTCATACATCGATTTCGCGAAGGCTCGGTCTCCGGACAGCTCGTAATGCGACCACAGCGCCCAGAGCACGAGCGCGGTCTCATCTTCCTGGATCGGCAGCTTGGGCACCCCCCCGCGGATCCAGGGATGCCAGGAGCTGCCGAGCGAGCCGTCGGGGTTGTACTTGTGGAGCAGGTAGCCCTCGGGATAATAGGTGGGCTTGGGCATGAGGCCCGCGCAGAACTCGAAGAACTTCGCGGTCAGATCGTGGTGCCCGGCCAGATCGAGCGCGTGGGCCACCAGAGCGCCGTCGCGGGGCCACATGTAACTGTAGGTATCCCGGTTGAACATCGACGAATCGCCGTCGTTGGCGGCCAGGATGGCGCCCCCGTTGTCGATTTGGGTGCGGATGATCAACAGACTCCTGCGGTAGAGCTCCCGCGCCCGGTCGGAGAGGTCGTAGAGTTCCTCCGGGCGTTTGGTCACCCAGATCCGCCAATGGGTCTCGGTGGAACGCAAGAGCGACGCCGGATCTTGCTGGAGCACCCACGTATTGAGTTCTTTGACTTCGAAATAACCCTGCTCGGCCGCGATCCAAAACCGGAACCGCACCGTCTCCCCGGCCGGAATCGTCTGGCGAAGGCTGACGGTCGAATCCACCGAGCCCTGAGCGATCGGGTTCATGCCGAGCTCGCCATCCTCGGCGTCCCGCCAGGTCCCCTCCGCGCCACCGTTTTCCTTCGTCCCGATGGCATACTGGTAGATTCCCTTCCCGTCCTCGCTTCGCCCGTTGACCAGAAAATAGCGCTTGCCCTTGTAATGAATCAGCACGTCGTTGACGGGCTCGTAATAGGCGGTGTCTCCGCTCTCGGTCTCTCCAATGTGAAAATCCTGCGAGAAGAGCAAGCGGACGTCTCGGGGGTGATCCCAGTGATTGGTCACCGCGATCGACCGCAGGAAGATGGTTCGTTCGGAGTCGACCCAGTCGTGGCAGTGGAGCGAGAGCCCGAGATCGCGGTGGCTCAGGTGGACGTCGGTGACCAGCGTATCGGGGAGGTAGGTCATCTTCCGCTCCCACCCCGGGTCGTGAAACCACGAGAACCGGCCGTTCACCCAGATGCCCACCCGACTGGGATGGCCCACCGTGTTATTGTCGCGCCCCACGCGCGGGAAATAAAAATCCCGCACGCAGTAGGCGCCGTCGAAGTTCACCAGCAGCGACCCATTCCCAATCGCCAGATCCCGAGGCATCCGCGCCCTCTCTTACAGCGCCTTCAGGAAGTTGACCACGTCCTGCTGCTGCGCCTGGGTCAACGCGCGCCACCGGACCATCACGTTTCGCGCTTCGCCCCGGTTCGCGCTGGCCGCCGCCGGGCAGACGTCGGCAGCCACCGCGCCCGAATAGGTCGGCGTCGGGCACCCGGCTCCCGACGGCGGCAAGTCGTGCAGTTCGATCGCTGCCTCCAACGCCGCGTCGAAGCTGTCCACCACCAACGGCACATTCGTTCCTCCATCGCTGCTGGACTCCACCGTTCTCGCCCGGACTCCCCCCCGAGAAAAACTCGAGAGAAAGACTCGAGCATCGTGCAGGAAGGGAGGGCCGATCACGCCGATCCCCATCAGGGGCGGGGTCCGCCATTCGGTCCCGAACGCCAGCCCCTGGCCGGGAATGGAGAAATCAGCCAGGTTGCGCTGGATCTCCACGGTGCCCGCCTGAAGCGAGAAGGGCGGCGGAGGAACCGGGTTCGACTTGCCCTGCGGAATTTGCCCCATGTCATGAAGGAGAAGATCCGAGAAAATCGGGAACCACTTATTCGAGAGATGGCGTCCCCCCACCGCGGCCGGTGACTCCCCCGTCCTCATGATCGGAATATGGCAGCCGACGCAGTTGACCTTCCGATCGGTCTGATTGATCCCGTGATCGTCCCCGGTCGGCGTCAGGTCCGATCTGAGCCGGCTCCGAAAGGCGGCGAGGTCGACCCCGAAGAGATCGGCTCCGGTCTCGATGCTCGTGGCCTTTGCGGCGTCGGTGCAGTTGACGCCGTCATTGCCGAAGAGCAGGCACGGATCCAGATCCGGAAGCGAGATCATGCGGATCAGCGAGCGGAGATTCAGCACCTCCTCGGCCGTCAGCTCCGGATCAGCCGCCTTGTCGCAGTTGCGGCCGACGTTCTGGTTGTTGTTCTGCTCGATCGGCGCAAAGGGACTGGTGACCCCGATCTCTCCCTGGGTCCCCCCGATCATGAACTGGAAGAGCGTCGGCCCCGCCGCCCGCAGACCGAACCGGGACACGCGAATGACCGGGTCCCCTCCCGTGAAGGCGATGTCGGCGCGATTTTCGTTGTGTCGCCCGGAGATGCAGTCGCCGACGCACTCCGGATTGGTGACCGAGGGGGCACCAAGGGTCGAGTTATGCCCCTGGACGTCGCTCGGGTCGTCGTTGGCCGCGATATCCCCCGCGTAGATCGCTTCCATGAGCCCGCGCCCGATGTACGGCGGCGCCGCTCGTTCCCCGATCGCCCTTCGGCCGCCGAGCGCGCTGAGCCCCGTGGTCGGGTTGATCCCTCCCTGAAGGAACGGATCGATCGATTCCGGGGGGATGACGTCGGGCTCGCAGTCCCCCGTGGCCCGGACGTGCTGGATCGGCCCTCCGAATTCGGCTAGGGGATTGAACGCGCCGGCCGCCGGGAAGAAATCCCCAAACAGGGTGAAGGCGGCTGTGGGGGGATGCTCCGGATCGTGCTTGCCCGGGCGGGCCGGATTGCTGTTGTTGGCGGTCGCTTTCGTAATCAGCGAGTGATCCGTCACCCCGGAGCGGGCCGCGCGGGAAGGAGGGGTCGGCTTGGTCCGAAGGGGCGCACCGGAGTTGGAGAGCGTCGGGTCGTCCGTCGCGAAATCGAGCTGTTCCGCGCTCCGGTGACAACCCAGACAGATGTTCTGGTTGAACACCGGACCCACGCCGTTCTCCTCCGTCCGATCGGTGATAAAGAAGGTAAGCGCCTTCTGAAACACGGACCGTTCCTCCCCGCTCACACTAGGATAGGCGAGCGCCTCGACGGTGTTGTCCGTCGCGAAGGTCGCACGGGGAACCCGTTCGACCGGCGCGAGCTTGGAGGTATCCGCGGGCCCCGCGATCCCGGAGAGATCCCGGTCATCCGCAACGCCGACGGTCTCGGTCAGGTTTCCGCCGGCGTCGCAGCGCACTAAAGCAAAGGTAAAAAGAAGTCCACCCAGTAACCACAGCCCGCTCGAAAACACATCGCGTACACGTTTCATGCTTCCTCCGCGTCAGATATCGTCAGCCGATTGTGTGAGTTCGATTCGCACCCGATCCCGTCCGTCAAAACGTCCTCACCAGGTCGACAAACCACCGAGTGACCCCATTGTCCTTCCGGGGAAAGCCTTCGAAATCCAAATACACGGCTTGGAGGATGAGATCGGGCTGGAAGCGATAATTCGCCCCCACCTCGTAGCCTTTATAGGCGGTTCCCCCGCCGAGGTCCGAGTCGGTAAACGTGGACAGGGTGGCGTCGGCATCGACGTCGCGATAGGTGTACCAGAGGTTGAACGCGCCTACGCTCCCCTGCCCTCCGCCGCGCAGGCCGGCGGTGATGCCGTACCCCTCGTCATCTTGGCCGACGCTCAGGTTCTGCACATAATCCCCCAACACAAACACTTCGGGCGCTAGACCGGTAAACGGAAGGCCGATGTGAACCTGGGCCGTCAAATTCACCGGCGTGAACCGGTCGTCGGGGAACCCATCCGCCCCCGGGCCGAAGTTCACGCGATTATTGGTCCGCTGCAGGCCTTCACGAACGAGCAGCGCGCTCGTCCCCGGCGCCACAAAACCGCCCGACCCGGGCGTAAAATTCGGCGCACGCAGTCCGGCGTTCAAATCGTTGTAGTCATAGATAGCGGCGGCCAGCGTGGCCCCAATGGCCTCGGCGTTGACCCGGAGGCGCAGCTGATCGGCCAAGAGGGTGGTATCTCCGGTCAAACCCGCGAATCGATCGTCGGTGACCTCGTTGACGATGAAGTATCCCGCCGTATTCTCGATCTGTAGCAAGGAAGACCCGCCAGGGATGGTGATCTGAAAGATGGCGCCCTCCGGATTGACGTCGTCGTCCCAAACGAGTTCGGAGCGCCAGGAGCCACGGTCACCGCGCCAGAACGGCAGGGGCATCTTCCCGAGCGTCACGGAGAGCGGGTCAAAAGCCGGGAGAGGTCTGACCACGATATAGGCCTGGTCGAGATTGAACGACTTGGAGCGGAAGGCGTCGCCCAGGCGGATGAAGGGAGAGGTGGGGTTGGGATTTTCTCCGGTGCTGATCCGGACGCCCGCGGCGACCCGCTGGTGCGGGCTGTATTCCACCGAAAGGCGGACGCGGGTGCGAAGCCCCTCGATCTCGCCATCCTCCAGCAACAGGTCGGTCTGGTCCTCCAACTCGGTACTGTCGTAGCGCACGGTGACGCTTGCGCCGACTTTGACCGGCGATTTCTGGGGCTCCTGGGCGGGCGGAGGCGCCGCCTGCTCGTCCTTTTGGATCTCTTGGACGGCCTGCCGGAGTCGTCCCTGTTCCTCCCGCACCTTGGCCAGCTCTTCTTCAAGCTGCCGGATGCGCTCGGTATCGGCGGTCGTTTCTTCAGTCGCCTCAACGGCTTCTGTACCTTCAGGGGGCTCCTGGCTCCATCCCGGGGCGGTTTGTAGAGACACGCTGAACACCACAGCCACCGCAGTTGCGACACAAGATCTGGTCATTAAGCCTCCTCTCCTGCGTGCACCCACATCTTGGACTCCGTTCATTTGGCGCTCACCCACGCTTAGACAACCCCGCTCTTCATTCGATCCGCCGCGATCAGCTCAGGTCCGTCGTCGCCTCCACCGTCACCGGACGTTTGACCTCCGATATCCGCCCCGCCATCCTCGCTTTAAGGGCGCTCCCCAGATCGCGGTACCCCTCGGCCAGGGTCAGGAATTGATCGCGGGGGAGCACCACCACGTCCACCGGCGTCAGACACTTGACGGTTGCGGTCCGCGGAGTGTCGGCGAGCAAGGCGATTTCTCCAAAACAGTCCCCGGACTGCAGTTTCGCGATGTGTTCGGGTCGTCCGTTGGTCTGCCGAAGCACCTCCACCTCGCCCGCGACCAACAGGTAGGCGCAGTCCCCGCGTTCGCCTTCCCGCACGATCTCGTCGCCGACCTCGTAGTGAGCCCGGCTGAGTTTTTGGGTCCGCTGCGGGGCCAGCACCACGATGTCATTGCGAAACGGAATGTCGAGGATCCAGTCGAGTAGGACCCGGACGTTTCGTTCCAGACCCGGGAGGGTGAGCAGACACAGTAAGCGCGACAGGAACCAAGCCGGGAGCCCGGCTAGACGAAGCCCGAGGAAACGCCCGACCGTGGCGTAGCGGCCCAAGGCGGCCGCATACAGCAAGGGCCTCCGCTCGGACCACCGAAAGAGTGGGTACCCCCGGAGCGTCGCCAGGGCATTGTAGGCGGCCAGGCGCCCCATCCTGATTTCTCGTCGCGCCAAGAAGGGAGCCGGCTGTGGTGTCCGTGCGCACTCGCCGATCACCGTCACATCCCTGAGGTCCCGACCGCGCAAAAATTCGTCGACCGGCACCCGGCCATCGGGACTCGCGCCGGGGAGCGCGACCACGACTCGGGGTCTGGTCGTCAACGCGCCCACCACTAAGCGGCAAGGAATCCGTCGGCCCGACGCCACCACCACCTCCTCGGGCGTTACCGCCGTCACCTTCGTCCCCGTGAAGACCTCGACCCCGATTTTCTCCAGCCGCCGCTGGGCGGCCGCCCCGATCGCGGCATCGAATTGCGGGATGAGCCGCTCGCTCGCTTCGAAGAGCAGGACCCGCGGTTCACGGCGATCGATTCGTGGATACGAGACCAGCGCGCAGTTGATCAGCTCGCGAATCTCGGCGGCGGTCGCGGAACCGCGGAGCCCACCGCCCACCACGCCGAAAACCAGCAAGGCTCGGCGCTTGGCCGGATCCTCGATGGTCTCGGCCTGTTCCAATCGTTCCAACACCTGCTGGCGAAGAAAGAGCCCATCCCCAATCGTCATCATGGGCAGCGCGTGTTCGAGGAGGCCAGGTATCCCGGCAAAATTCGCCTCGGCGTCGAGGGCGACGATCAATTGATCATAGTTCAGCGCGACGGGCTCCCCCGACACCAGCGTGACCCGCACCGCTTTGCCCGAGTGATCGATCGCGACGACTTCCCCTTGGAGAAACCGCGAACGCGGACAGAGCCGACGGATCGGATTGACGATATTCCCCGCTTGGACAGCCCCCCCCACCACCTCCGGGAGGAGCGGCTGAAAGAGAAAATAGCTTTCGCGATGGACCAGGGTAAGTGTGACGTTGGTGAACTCCCCGAGGAGACGCTCCAATCGCATCGCGCAATGGACCCCGGCGAACCCGCCCCCCAAGATGACGACCCGCGCGGGTTTGTCGGTGGCGACCGGCCGGCGCCATCGGCCGGCGCCATTGGTGATGAACGACACCAGGAGGCCGTAAAAGATGATGTGCGCAAAGACGCTCTCACCCAGGATGGCGCTGAAAAAGACAAAGGCGCAGAACAGGACGACGGAAAGCGGGCGCATCAGCACGCCGGCCATGATGAGGAGGCCCGCCAGCGTCTCGACTAGGGCCATCCAAAGCACGAACGTGCCCGGATCGAGCCCCAGGGTCGGCACGTGGTGCAGCTCAATGATGCCCATCATGAGATTGGGTTGGTGATACTTGTACTCCCACCCGAGGTAGGCGAGGTTGATGCCGGCCATCATGCGCAAAAGCCACTGGGCCCTTCCGCGGGGTTGGTCCGCGAGCCACGCCGCGATCTTTGTGGTTCCGGGAATCGACGGCATCGGGATCGCATACGAACCCGCTCCCTGCAAGAGGAGGTACACCGCCGCCCCCCCCACCAACCCGATGTACGCGAGCATCTCCTGGCCGAAGTATCCAAGACCCAAGAGACCCAGGACCAAGAGCGCCGCCGCCGCGGCGCGAACATACACCCCCAAGAGCATGCTGAACGCGATGGCCGCCTCGATCCAGGCGATCCATCCGAAATTAGGCCCCAAGAGCCGGAGTTCGAGGTCCGGCGCCGCCAAGGTGGGCGCCTCCAACAAACCCGTGCCGTGCCGGGGACCCAGCCCGAACGCCCCCATCCCCAACATCACGAAGAGTGCGATCCGCAGGGCCAGCGACGTATACCCGCCGTACGAGGCCAGCCGAACCTGAAGGTCAGGGAACAGCTCCCGCGCACCGGTGTAGTTGAGCAGAATCCACCCCACCAGGAAGAGGGCGGTGAAGGTGAACATGGCGATGTTGGTGGCGCTGAGCTGGGTAAAGATTTCGGGCGGCGGCTTGGCGTTCCACTCGGCCATCTCTTGCGGAGTCAAGACCCAGCTTTCGTGGGCCGTCGCCGCGACCGGAATGGCCAGCAAGAAACATACGAGCACGACCCCCAACAACGATGACACGGTTTGGTATTGGGAACGGAGTGGTGAGGTCATTGGTGTCCTCTCTCTGGTGGGGAACCCGCGCGTGAGAGCTCCCTCCGCTGCTGGGCGAGCCGCTCGAAACGCTGGGACAGTTCCGGAAAATACGAGAGCAACGCGGCGAAGTCTCCCCGCCGGACGCTGACGAGGCTCCCATTGGTGCGGCCGCGCACCGTCGCCGATCGCGACTGCTGCCACAGCAGGGCCATTTCGCCGAAATATTCGCCGGGCCCTAGGGTCGCCAATCGGGCCTCCTGTCCCTGGTCGTCTTCTTTGAACACGTCCACCTCGCCGTCGGTGATGAGATACATCCGATCCCCAAGCTCGCCCTGCCGGACGATCGTCTCGCCCGCCTCGAACCGCTCGGTGGCGAAACTTTGGGAGGGTTGGACCTTGAGCTGAACGATATCCGGCGGCATGAGGAGGTCGAGCGCCCAGTCCAGCCCCACGCGCAGTTTTCGTTCGAGGCCGGGGAGCTTCATGAGGTAGACCGCCCTCCAGATCAGCCATGCGAAAAATCCGGAGAACTTGATCCCGAACACCTCCGCCACCGCGGAGTAATGACCCAGCGAACCCAGCTTGCCCAAGCCCGAAAAGACAAACGGGACCTTGTCACCGCCGTGAATGGCGGCGTAAATATTCCGGGCCGCGCACTCCGCCTCTCGCACCGCAAATTGAGCCGTCGCCGGGGAACGGCCGCCCTTGACGCGATCGGGAATCCAGGCACAGTCCCCCAACGCCCAGACCCCGGGTTGGCCTCTAACCTCGAGGAATTCGTCCACCATCACCCGGCCCCGCTTGTCCTTTTCGATCGGCAATCCCATGATCAACGGATGGACCCCGGGGGGCACCGTCGACACCAGGGTACGGGCCGGGATCTTGCTCCCGTCGGTGAGAAACACTCCTTCAGCGGTAGCCCCCTTGGCTCGGCGGTTCAGCTGAAGCTCGACCCCGCGACGCCGCAAGAGCCGCTCGGCGTAGGCGGCCAATCCCTCGCTCATTTCTTCGAGGATCCGGGCCCCCTTGTCGATCAACACCACCCGAATGTCCTGGGGCCTCAGGTGTGTGTAGCTGCGGCCAGCCTCCCGGAGAAAATCGTTCATGGCGGCCGCCACCTCCACCCCAGAAAACCCCCCTCCCACCACGATGTAGGTCAACAGCTGCTGCCGCAGGCAAGGGTCTTCCTCGATCGCGGCCTCCTCCAGGGTGTGGAGCAGATGATTACGAAGGGCCAGGGCATCGCCGAGGTTCTTGAAGGGAAAGGCATACTCCTGAAAACCAGGCGATCCGGAAAAGTCGGTGGTGGTCCCGGGCGCCAGAACGAGGTAGTCGTAGCGGATGGATGTCGGCTTGGGGCGAACCCCGGGGCTGGTGACGATGATTTTTTCATCGAGGTTGATGCTTTGGACCTCACGGGTATAGAGGGTCACCCGCGGGCACAGCTTCCTGATCGGGATCACCACGTGGGTGAGACCCACGCTGCCGGAAATCACCTCCGGGAGCATGGGTTGAAACACAAAATAGTTCTCCCGATTGATCAGGGCGATCTCCACCCGTTCCCCTCGGCGGTGCCGGCGCCACAACCGGTCGAGCGCCATGGCGGTATAGACGCCCGAGAATCCTCCTCCGATGATGACGATGCGTCGAGCGGCGGCCTGAGTCGACACCCAATAACCTTCTTTCTCTCGGAAGAGGCCTCTTAAGAGGCCGTCACCGGACGAGAATGTATCTCAGATGAACTCGAGATACTGCGCCGGTGGTCACGCGCAGGCCGTGAGGAAGATCACTCTTGCGGCGGCGGTCATGCTCTGGTTGAGCGCGATACGTTGTCTTTCGATTGCCGTGTGCCGATGGAGCCATCGATTTGAGTTAGCCGATCGTGAACGTCGAAGATTCGTGGGAAACATGCGTGTCATCCCAGACAAGGTGACACAAAGAGGTTATTCCTTACTACGACCGAAACACTTTGTCAAGCACTTGCTAACAACAGCACTTGCTAGCAACAGCACGCGCTTGAACGTGAGTTTTGAACTTGAGGACGAATGGGCAACTGCGCGAGTGGAACACTTCGGCCGAAACTCCGAGGCGATCGTGGGACCGAAGTCAGCGCGATGACGGCCGCGGCAAAACGGATGTGGCGCCTCCTGGTTCCAGGAGGCGCCACATCGCCAAACGATATCGCGCCTTATTTGCTCATCCCGTCCTGTTTCATCATCCCGTCGCCCTTCATTTCATCCTTCTTCATACCATCCTTCATCATTTCATCCTTTTTCATGCCATCCTTCATCATGCCGTCGCCCTTCATGACTTTGATCCAGTTCGCGTGGCTGCTTGGCGTTACATTGGCTGTAACGTGTGCACCGACCTTGACCTCACCCTCTTTCTTGGTGCCCTTCGGATCAACGTGGATCGTCTTCATCGACCCATCGCCCATTTTGACAGTGACCATCTCGCCTTCCATCTTCGTGACTTCGCCCGTGATGTCGTCCATACCCGCCGCAGCCACGCCGCCCCAGATCAACAACACCATCCCCGCCACTATCATCGACTGCTTCATCGCTTGTTCACCTCCTTTTTCGCCGCCGACCGCAGCGTGGGTCCAGCATATCCAAGTCGATGAGCAAAAGCAAACGGGTGTACTGGCCACGAGCGAACTCAAGGGCTACTGGAAAACTGCCGAAACCCAGCCCGCTACGCCGCTCCACGTACCAGCCCAGGGAGGTCAGCTGAGATGCTTGGGCCGTTCCTTTTGAGAGAGGCCGCCCGGACCAATTCCTGTCGGTATTTGTTACCACCCTGCTACCAACTTCCGTTGATCCACCATGGTTTACGCTGAATGGGTTGGCGAAATTGCTCGCCTGCGCCCACCCTTCTCTTTCCACCACTTTTCAATCTTTAAACAACGTCCCTATCACCGCCTAAAAACGCGGTCAGAGCCGTTCGTCCCCCGACCGCTCAATCAGAAATAAAACACTCATTTCAGCCGACGTGACCTGAACTGGAATCACCTCCAACACGGTATCCTGAAACTCCGCTTGTTGGACGGCAAACCTTCCTACCCCATGAGCCTTTGCCCGAAACGTGATCGAGACGAGCGTTCCGGCACCCGTGATCCCACCGATCAGCCCGAGGCGGGAGAGGCCGATCATGACTCGGCCCATTTCCTGGTGATCGACGTGAAAACACTTCCTCTCTTGATCACCGCCATCCTAGCGAGCGGGCTCCGCACCAAATCCTTCGGTCTCGGCCAGGACCATCAAGAATCTGGCACGACAGCGTGGCCGCTCTATCGGCCACCGTCGACGTCCTCCTGGCTGCGCTGATGGGGTGGGGTCCAGGGGCCGGTGCCCCTGCCGCACGGACTTGGAGATCGTTTTTCGGGGTTAGAACGGGACCAACAATGCGTCGGCCGCTGCCTCAGGATTCCTGGGACAGCGGCCGGTATGGGAGCGGAACGACGAGGTGGTTCGGATCAGCCCAGCGGATGACGACGGCCGAGTCGCCGGCTGGAAACGTCTACATTCGGATTCGGATGCGGTGCGGCTCGGCCAGCAGGAGCTTGCCCTTGTAGTGCGACATGTCAGGGTGGCTCGCCACATAGGCCATCACACGCGCCATGATCTTTGGGATCGTCTCCGGATGGTTGTGGACCTGGATCGCCAGGATGCCGTGGTAGCGCTCGGGCGGGTAGGTCACGATGTCGGAAAAGTCGCCATTGAGCGAGACCAGGATCGCGTCCAGCCGCACGGCCGTGGCGATGACGAGGGGATCCGGAGAGTCTGCAGGGACATGATCTTTGAGCCGGTGCACGTCATGCCCCGCATCCCGCAATGTCTGCATGATGTAGTTGGAGACGCAGTGATCCGCCAGGAACCTCACACTCATGAGGCGACGACTTCGAATTCGGCGAGGTCGCGCGCATAATCCAGGCACGCCGCGATGTGCTGCGTCGTCAGGTCGGGAAATTCCCGGATAATCTCCTCCGCCGTCTGCCCAGCGGCTAAATAGCCTAAAATCAAACTGACCGGAATGCGCGTGCCTTTGATGCGGGGCTTGCCCCGGAGCACATCCGGCGTGCTCTCGATATGCTCTTTCCAGTCGATCGGCATGGTGTCGCCTCCTCGGACGGTGCGCCACGCCCGGCGGGTGCTGTACGCTCGGCCGGGCGATGTGTTACAACCTAGCACGGCAGGCGGCCTCCGGTCAAAACGAGCGCGACTGCCGCACTCAGAACGGCACGTCCGCGTCGTCCACATCCTCCGAACTCTCCGGCGACGCCTTTCCGCCTCCATTGCCGTTGCCCTTCCCCAGATAGATGATCCGCTGTGCCGCCACGTACAGCCGCTGGCGTTTCTCTCCGTTCTCTTTGTCCGTCCACTCGTCCCGCCGCAGTTCGCCATCGACCAGGACCTGCCGTCCCTTGTACAGGTACTGGCCCGCGTGCTCGCCCGGCTTGCCGAAGGAGCGGACAGACACGAAGGTCACGGCCTCGATAAGTTCTTCGCTCTCCGCTTTGCGGTACTTGCGATTGACCGCCACGCTGAAACTCGCCACGGCGGTTCCCGAGGGCGTGTATCGGACCTCCGGGTCCTGCGTCAGCCGGCCGAGCATGGTGATTCGACAGTAGTCCATGACCAATCCTCCTCTTGGTTAGGATTAGAAGGCGGACGCCTTCTCCACGTCATCTGGCGCTCGTTTTTCGGGAGCCGCGGTGTCCGGCGCATCGGTGAGGGCCACGCCCAGCCGGCCAGTCTGGCAGCTCCGCGATGGTCCGTACCGCTCCTCCAACCGTGCGAGGACCATCTCGAGGAATGCCTCGAACGTCATCTGGAACGCGTACTTCTGGTAGAGATCGCCTGAGCGATCGAGGAGCTCATCGCTGACGCACACGGTTCGATCTCCTGGACTTCCAACACCCACGACAGCCTCCTTTTCGCGAGCCAACTCACCTCACCGTCGTCCCAGCGGACCTGGAACTCGTTTTCGACCAGTTCGCCATCGATCCCGAGCCGTCCGGCCAGCACGGTCCCGGTTCGGCCTTCGCCATCGTGGACCCGATCCCCACCCTGGAACGTCACCGACCGCAAGCACCGATCCATCGCCAGTAACCCAGCTACCACGTCCATTCGCACGTCCTCCTCCGAGGGATTGAGAGGCTGGTGCGACGCCTTGGTACGCTCGAAGCAGCCAAGACGGCCGAGTCCATGCCCATTGATTGGGCCACAACGGATTGCACGAGAGGACCTCCGGGTGGGAGAGGGGTTTTGCACTTATGGTTCAGGGGGAAGCGTGGGTCGGAATCCTTGCACAGGGGGCTAAGACCATGAGGACATCGAAGCTGTCGCAGGACGTCATCGACGTGTTGACCCAGCGCGGCTTTGCCGGACGCCGTGTCTACGTACCGGTCGCTGAGTCGAACCGTCCGCCAAACTTGGTAACGATTTTCCTGCCCAAACTGCTCGCCGAGGTCGAAGCGGACTACGAGCGCCGGGGCGTGACGTTTTTCTCCGAGGGCTCACCCCGGAAGGTCTTCTCCGGGAACTACGGCAAGGGACGAATCGGAGCGCGGTTCAACCTAACGCCCCGGACGGCGCCAAGTGTGTCCTCCGCAGCCTGGAAACGCTGGCGGAGTGGTTCTCCCGGTCAGAACGGCTCCGCCACGACGAGCTCCGTGACCTGGCGGACGTATCTGGAAATCCGGCAACGCCTGCGAGCCGGGGAGGCGGTCGGCCTCGAGGAGTACGTGCGGTACCACAACGCGCCTGAGGCGCTCCTCGAGCGGGTGAAAGACCTCGCGCAGGCGTCGATCCAGAGCTGTCCGTGGCGGGCTTCCTGAACAGGTTTCATGAAATTTTTCATGAAAACAGGCCCCAAAAATCCGATCGGAGAGGAAGTTTCATGAACATGTTCATGAAAGTCGGGCTCACGCAGACGGAAATCCACGATAGTTCATGAACATGTTCATGAACCCGTGAGCCGTCTCCTCACTCTTCCCTGACAGAGGGCTCCACCAAGCGCACCCCGTCATGGTCTGGTCCGCGTCGCAAGGGGGCGGGTCAACGGGTATGGCATCTGACACGGTGTCGAATGCCATGCCCGTTGACC
>JBFLXB010000025.1 GCA_040757335.1 Nitrospirota bacterium
ACCTGCCGCACCGCACACCCAAGCCCCAAGAGCGCAAGCCGCGACTCAAAAAAGAGGAATTCGCCGAATTCCAGCCCCAGATTCGGCTGGCCTACAACGGAGACCCAGCCAATCTGATGCTGGCGCAAGCGAACCCCGACGTACCCACACCCGCTGACTTGGCCGAAACGATCGAGGTACAATTCACGCCCGAGATTCAGGCCCTGGCCATCGAGTTGGAGCATAACCCGGTGAAAATTTACAACTGGGTGCGAAATAGCATCGACTTTGTGCCGACGTACGGCAGTATCCAAGGTGCGCACATGTGCCTGCTGACCAAGCAGTGCAACGACATGGACACGGCGTCGCTGCTGATTGCGCTGCTGCGGGCCTCGGGCATTGCGGCCCGCTATGTGATGGGCACGATCGAAGTCCCCATGGCCCAGGTGATGAACTGGGTGGGCGGATTTACCGATGAACGGGCGGCGCTGGACTTCATCGCGAGCGCGGGGACCCCGGTGTCGATGGGGAGTTTCTCGGGAGGAAAAGTGTCCACGGTGTTCCTCGAACACGTGTGGGTCGAGGCGTATGTGGACTTTATCCCGTCCCGGGGGGCTCGGCATCAGCAGGGCGATACCTGGATTCCGTTGGATGCTAGCTTCAAACAATACACGTACCAGCAGGGGGTAAACCTTCAAACCGCGATGTTGTTTGATGCCCAGGCGTTCATTGACCAGATTACGGCAACGGCCACCGTCAACGAAGCCGAGTCGTCCGCCACCAATATCGACGCCACGGCGATTCAAGCCGCGCTGCGTACCCTCCGCGATCAGCTCACGACACACGTCACCGACACCATGCCGAACGCCACGGTCGGCGACGTAATTGGAGGTAGACACTTGGTCGTCCAGGCTCTCCCGCGATTGCCTGCGACGCTGCCGTATCGTGTGGCGACCCAAGGAGCCACGCGCGCCGACCTGCCCGGGGCGACCCGGCACCTGATCACAATGGAAGTGTCTGGCGGTCCGCTCTCGATCGGCCCCAGTCTGTCCTACGCGATTGCCTTGCCGAGCATGGCGGGCCGGCGTGTGACGCTGAGCTACGCGCCGGCGACCTCGACCGATCAGGAGGTGATCGCTGCCCTCTTTCCAGCGCCGCATGCGGACGGGAGCCCCATCCTGCCTGAGGAACTACCCGCCGCCTTTCCGGCATATTTGATCAACCTGACGCCGGAACTGCGCGTCAACGGTGTGGTCGTGGCGACGGGCGAGGCCATTCGCATGGGCACGTCACACGATTTAACTATCATGTTTGCTGATCCCGCTGGAGGCGGGATCAGCCGCGTCGCCCATGCCGTGACAGCGGGAGACTACCTTGCGGTGGTCCTGAATGCGGGTGGCGTCTCGATCAAGGCACTGACGGATCAGCAGGCTCGGTTGGAAGCTCTCAAGGCCAAGATTGAGGCACAGGACGTGGCCGGTATCGCAAAGGACGACCTGATCGGCGATCTCCTGAATAGCGTCATCGTCACGTATTTCTATGAAACAGATGTCCTCGACAAGCTCACGGCCCAGATAATGCGCGCTGTCCACCTGCGTTTGCCGTCTGAAGGCGCCTTTATCTTGAGCCTGAAGACCAACTTTCTCTTCGGTGTTCCGAAATCTGTGAGCCCTGCCGGGATGACCATGGATGTGCCACGGCTGTTCTATACCGTCAAGGCCAGGGATGGAAATCCGAGCACAACCTGGCAATTCGGCCTGGTCGCAGGACCCATGGCCTCGGCGCTGGAGCACTCGGTGCCCGAACAGGTGCTCTCGACCTCGTCGGCGCCGGTCGAGGCTATCTCTGCCGTCAAGGCCTTATCGGTGGCCAACAGCCAAGGGATACCCATTTACACGATCACGCCGCTCAATGCGGCCAGCGTGCTGCCGAACTTGGCGATTCCGGCCCCATTCCTGAACGACATCAAAGATGCCGTCAATGCGGGGAATGTCGTGACCGTGTCGAAAACCATGGTGGTGTTTATTGACTGCTGTATAAGTAATACAATACTCAGCGCAAAAAAGGGGGCAACTCGGAGTGCGTGATACAGGCCCGGAGGTTCGCTGGGGACCGTCGCAACGCATCCAGGGCGTCCAGCAGATGGGTGGCCAGTTCGACAACCTCATCGGGACGGCCGTTCGCGAGCGTGCGTTTGGTGGCCGTCCAGACGCCTTCGTCCGGATTGAGTTCTGGTGCGTAGGTGGGGAAGGCTTCCAGGCGCAGACGCGGGTACGCACGGCACAGGGCGCGGAGCGGCTCGCCCTTGTGGATCCGCCCGTTATCCCACAGCACGATCACCGGGCCCGGCAGCTGCCGCAGCAGGTGACGGAGAAACGCGCAGACCTCGGCGTGTTGGAGATTTTTCGGATGCACATCGAAGTACAAATTGAGGTGCTGGCGGCGCGGACTGACCGTGAGCGCCGAGATGACCGAGAGCTTGTCGCGACGGGCCCAGGCGCGCACGAGCGGCGTCTGCCCGCGCGGGGCCCAGGTCCGGCGCACGCTGGGCGTCAGCGCGAAGCCCGATTCGTCGAGGAACGCGAGGTGGGCCCCCAGCCGCGCGGCGTTTTTTTTACCTGCGGCCACCGCGTCTGCTTCCACCGCGCAATGGCCGCTTCGTCCCGTTCCAGGGCTCGGCGCTCCGGCTTCTGGGCACTCCACCCGAGGCGATGCAGCAGACGGCCGACATGATCGCGATGATAGCGAATGCGAAAGACGCGGCCGATCAGGTCGGCGATGCGCTGCGTGGTCCACAGCTCCGTGCGAAAGCCGTGGGCCATGGCCCCTTGCAGGAGCAGGCGGAGCAATCGGCGGTGCTGCGTGGGCGTGAGCCGCGGCGGACGTCCCGGGGTCGGGCGGACCTTGAGGGCCCGCCGGCCACCGCGGCGCCGGGCATTGCGCCAATGCATGACCGAACTCGGGGCACACCCCAGTTTCCGACCCACTTCGTTGAGGGACAGCCCCTCATCCAACAGCTTGAGGGCCAGATGGCGGCGGGCTTCCAGTTGTGCGGCAGAACCTTTCGGACGCATGGGCGGCCTCCGGCTGGAGGCTCTATACTATTGCATTACTTATGCAGTTGTCAATAAGGGCCGGGCGGTGCTGGGGTATGTGGCCATTGATCCTGAGACCGGAGCGGGAGCCTATATCATTGGAGGAAGTAATGGTGGGCTGGCGGATGTAGCAGCAAATATACTCGTAGGTTTAGTCTGGGGGGCGTTTTTCTTTGCATCATTCACCGCCGGTCTTCTGGCGTTTCCTATCCTATCAGTTGTCCTCGGTATTGTTGGTACGCTTGCAATCGCTGGCCTAAAGCTTAGCCTGACCGGAGACAGCGGATTTAATGCTGGAGCGACGCTTCTGGCGTTGGTCTCTGGGATGGTCACGGGATTCATATTGAATTTTTCGATAGAGCTTTTACCCCTCGGCCTTCTTGCCCCCGTTTCGTCTATAGCTTTCCCGCTTTTAGCGTTATTAGGAATAGTCGTCATAGCGGCGATTGTAGCTGATTATTTATTTGCCTTTTACGCTTGGAGATGGTGGGCAGAAAGAAGAAGATATGTCTAGTAGTTGGCAAAGACAGTATAAGGCTTACCCAGGAGTGATCGGTTTCGCACTAATCTTCCCTTGGTTGATACCATCCCTGGTTGTAGTGTTTTTGGCCATAAGGCTTGTGCTAATGGGAGAGATTAACCGGGTAGCGGTGATTTACACATTTGTGGGAGTTTTATTTGCGATGCCTTACTGTCTAACCTTCTGGTCCGTCGTAGTCCGCACAGTATTAGTGCTCAATGAGAACGGTATAGTTTATCGTGCTATCAAACTCCATCCCTGGATGATTTTCCGATCTGTTCCAATTGAAATTAAAAGTTCATGGAGCGACGTGCGTGAAGTGTCGTGGGTAGGGGCTCCGAATGCCGCAATGCATATCAAGACCGATCATGGCGTGATCAAGTTTTGGGTGATGTTTCATGATCGTGTGAATGCGGAAATCATGCGTGAGATTCTCTCACGCGTCCCACATCTCAAGCGATCTTGAAGGCTGGAGCGGAAAGGCTTTAGTTGTGGGAGCCAGCGGAATAGCGAGCTGAATTTGGCACAGTTCTTCATCGCGTTCATGGTTTTTGCTGGATGGGCCATGAGTCCTGGCACGGCGCGCGCCCAGCAGCCCGCCATCGACGCTGGTCTGGCCTACCTGCGCGCGGCGCAACTGCCAACTGGCGCATGGGTGGCTAGCGTGGAGGCGGAAACGCAGACCACTGCGGCGGCCGCCCGGGCCTTTCAGGTTTTAGGTGCGTCAGAGCCGGCGGTGACGAGCGCCGTCGCGTGGCTGACGGCGCAGTCCTTTGAATCGGTGGAAGACCGGGCAAACCAGGCCGAGGTGCTAGCGGCTTCCCAAGCCGATGTGTCGACTGCCGTTGCCACGCTGAAGGTCTTGCAGCAGGTCGAGGGTGGGTGGGGAGCAGACGTGACCAACGTGTTCCCTAATGAGGTTGTTGATACGCTGGCCGTGCTGCGCGCGCTGAGCGCGGCGGGTGCGGCGGATTCGGCCACCGTCGCACGGGCGTTGGGCTATTTGTTGGATGCCCAGAATGCCGACGGCGGCTGGGGCGCGGCGCGGGGGCGGGCCAGCGAGGTGTTCTATGCCGCGCAGGCGGTGCTCGTGCTCGCCGAGTTTCGCTCGACGTTCCAGCTCAACGGTTCGCTGCAATCGGCGAGTGCGTTTCTCGTTGCCCAGCAACATCCCGACGGCACCTTTGGCGAGCCGAGCGGCACGACGTTTGAGACCGCGCTTGCGCTGCAGGCCTTGGCGCGGTCGATCGTGGACCCGGCCCCCAGCCAACGGGCCATCACAGCGCTCCTGGCGAGCCAGGCTGCCAATGGGAGCTGGGGCGACGATGCCTACTCTACGGCACTGGCCATTCGGGCGTTGGCCGATATCAAGCCCAACCTGCTCGTCGGCGCGGCGACGCTTTCGGCCATACCAGCGACCCCGCAAGACGGCCAGGCTGTGACCCTCACCATCCCGGTGCACAACACCGGGTTACAAGACGCCAGCAACGTGCTCGTCCGGTTCTTCCTCGGCGATCCCAACGCCGGCGGCGCGCAGATCGGGACGGATCAGATCATCGGATCGATCCCTTCAGGTGGTTCGGCGCCAGCATCCATCACCCACACGTTTACCGGCACGGGCGGCCGCACCATCTTCGTCCAAGTCGATCCGGCCAATGCCATCGCCGAAACGTCCGAAGGTGACAACCTCACCCCCAGCCGCCTCTGGGTGGCCACTCCGCCGGATCTCGTGCTCTTCACTGCGGACATCGTGCCTGCGACCTTCACCCCGGTACCCGGTACCGCCTTTGCTCTGGAATACACCGTGCGTAACCTGGGCGAGGCGGGCACTGGGCCATTGACCGTGGCCGTGTACGACGGCAATCCGAGTGCGGGTGGGGTATTGCTCACGACTCAAGAACTCTCAAGTGTCAGTGGGGCGGGGAGTCGGACTAGTACGGTGGGCATCACGCTGACTTCGGCGGTGGCGCACACGTTGTATGTTGTCGCGGACTCCACCAACCAGATCACCGAGTCGTCCGAGACCAACAACCAGGCCTCGGTCACCGTGCAAGTCGGCGCCACGCCCATGGCCGCGGACCTCGCGGTCACGCCGATGGACATCACCTTGAACCCGCCCAGGCCGCAGAGCGGTGAGAGCGTGCAAGTCACGGCGCGGTTCCGCAACGAAGGCACCGAAGTCGCGAGCACTGTCACGGTCGAACTGTTCGACGGCGCGCCGGAATCGGGCGGAACGCTGCTCACGAGCGAGACACGGACGCTGGTGCCGGGCGAAGAGCAGACCCTCACCGCGACCTGGACCGCCACAGCCGGGATTCATGACCTCTACGTGGTGCTGGATCGGGCCAACCAACTCGTCGAGATCACGGAGACCAACAACCAGGCGGTCCTGCGTGTCATGCCCGATTTGGTCGACCTCCTGGTCTCGGCCACGGACCTGGCCTTTACGCCAAGCCATCCCGTGATCGGCGATCTGGTGACTTTCACCGCCACGGTGCGCAACCTCGGCATCCGAGAGAGCGGCGCGTTCAGCGTGGCGCTCTACGACGGCGATCCGGCCAGCGGCGGCCTGCTCCTGCAGACGTATCCCGCGCCCAACCTGCTGGGCGACGCCAACACCACCGTGACGTACACCTTCACCGCCGAAGCCCGCACGTATCGCTTCTACGTAGTGGCAGACGCGGACGGCCAGGTCACCGAGCTGGACGAGGGCAACAACCAGGCCATGCGCTCGCTGCGCATCAAAGCCCCGGGCGAAATTCTGGGACCGGATCTCATCGCGCTGAAGATCGATGTCGAAAACGCGACCACTGACAACCAGACCCTGGCCATCAGCGGCAGTGTCTTGGTGACCGTGCAGAACACGGGCGACGCCAAGATCACCACGCCGTCCTCGGTTCTGATCTTCGACGACACGGACTTCGACAGCCGCTACACCGCGGGCGTGGATACGCTCCTCGGCACCGCGGGCGCGACCCAGACCCTCTGGCCCGAGGGCGCGACATTGGTAACCGTGCCGCTGGCCGGCGCGGTCCGCTTCCTGGACGCGCCGCTGCACGTCCTGGTGGACGCGAACGATGCCTTGGCCGAGACCGACGAGACCAACAATGTGATGCGCTCGGGCACGGACTGCGACGTGCGACCGGCGCAGCCGATCCAGCCGGTGGTGGAGTGGAAGTGGCGGGGAGCGGTTGGAAACGATTTCAATTCGACCGGGATCACCATGCCGCCAGCGATCGTGAACCTCACAGATGATAACGGCGATGGGCGGATCGATAACACGGACATTCCCGACCTGTCGTTCATCGCCAGCACCGATCCTCAGGGACGCGGGACGCTCCGGGCATTGCGCGGCGACACCGGGGCGCAACTCTTTGCTGTGCGGGATCCAGATCATGCGCCGTATTACATCGGGTCCCTGGCCTCCGGGGATTTAGATGGGGACGGGCTAGTCGAGTTGGTGACGTCCAAAGTAGGGGCGCCTGGGCTGCTTGCCTTTGAACACGACGGGACCCTGAAATGGGACAATGCGGCTCTGGTCGCGGCCTGGAATCAATCGCATCTGTTCCAGCAGGTCACGACAAACACAAACGGCACGCCATTGCTGGCCGATGTCGACGCGGATGGCATCCCGGAGATCGTGATGGGCGGGAGCATCATCAACGCCGACGGCTCCATCCGATGCGTGCGCGACGCCCAGTCAGGCGGTGGCGTCGGATCTGCCGGTTGGTATGGGCCCAGTCTTGCGGATCTGGATGGCGATGGACGCCAGGAGATCGTGACCGGCAATACCGCGTATCGGCCCGACTGTACGATCCTGTGGCGGAATACCAGCCTCCCGGACGGGCTGACCGCCATCGCCAATTTCGATGACGATGCCGCTCCGGAAGTCGTCATGGTTACGTACGCAACGATCGTGGGACAACCTGCCGGGGGCAAAGTGTTTCAGTTGGAGCACGACGGCACGATCCGCTGGGGGCCGGTGACGCTCCGGGGCCTGGAACCCACGGCCCAGGCTGCCGGACTGGGGGGAGTACCGGTCGTGGCGGATTTCAATGGAGACGGGCGACCCGATATCGGCGTAAGCGGTCACGATCGCTATTTTGCGCTCGATGCGGACGGCCTCGTGGTCGCAAGTTATCCGGCTCCGTATAACCAAGGATTCGGGGACGGATTCTACTCAGCGCCGACGGTGTTCGATCTCAACGGGGACGGCCGGCCCGAGGTCCTGATGAACAAGAACGGCTATTTCCGGATCTTCGACGGCCCCAGCGGGACCCTGCTCTACGAAGAGCGCTTTGGGGCGGCGTTCAATAGCTATCAGAACGTGGTGATCGCGGACGTGGACGGCGATCAGCAGGCCGAGGCCGTGGCGTTCGGTTTCGGGTGGTCCTTCAGCGGCGACGGGCTGCGCGTCTACGGCGCCGCCGGGAACGATTGGGTGCCCACCCGCCGGATTCGCCATCAGCCCGACTATCACGTCACCAACGTCCACGACGACGGCACCATCCCATCGTACGAAGCCCCGAGCTGGCTGGTGCACAACACCTACCGTGTCCAGGCGCCGGTCGGCGAGGTCACGAATCCGTACGTGGCCCCCAATCTGACCGCCTCGTACCTGCGCGCAGTGCAAACCAGCACAGGCGTGACGCTGACCGTGCGTATCGGCAACGGCGGGGCCGTGTCTGCGGCCTCGGGCACGGTCGTCGCCTTCTACGACGGCGATCCCGAGGCGGGTGGCGTGCTCATCGGCACGGGCCAGACCACGCGGGCCTTGGCGCCTGGCGACTATCAGGACATCTTCTTCGCATGGACTGGGGCGAGCGTGGGGGAACGGACGCTCGTGGCGGTGGTGGATCCGAACGGCACGCGACCGGACTGCGACGTGACGGACAACCGCGCGAGCCTGAATACCACAATCGTTTCCATTCTGCCTGACCTGAGCATCACCGGGAGCGACGTGCAGGCGTTGGGGGCGCTCTCTGAGGGCCGCCTCATCCCGGTGCGCGTGACCGCGCACAACCCAGGCGGGGCGGATGCGCCGAGTACAGCGGTTCGCGTGACCCTGGGCGATCCCACGCAGGGCGGCTTGGAGCTAGGCCGAGCCACACTGCCGGCCCTGGCTGCTGGCGCGAGCGCCACGGTGGACGTCATGTGGGACAGCCTGGGCGCGACCGGCACGAACTACCTCTACGCCCAGGTGGATCCCGATCAGACGGTCAGCGAAGCGACCACCGCCAACAACACGGCGCTCATTGCCGTGGACCTGGCTGCCCCGGCGCAGCCTGATCTGACCATCGCGCAGGTCGCGGTCTCTTTGCCCACCGTCCCTGAGGGTGAGGCCCTGACGGTCACGGCTCACGTGACGAACCGCGGCGCGGACGTGGGAGGCGCGCAGGTGGCGCTGTCCCTGGGCGATCCCGCCGCGGGCGGCGTCAGCCTGGGCATGGCGTCCATTCCCACCATCCTGGCGCATGGCCAGGCCACGACCGTGACCTGGTCGGTCGAGACGCTGGGCCGATCGGGTAGCCACGAACTGGTCGCTCTCGCTGACCCCGGCGCCACGATCCCGGAGCTCGATGAGAGCAACAACCAGGGCACGGCGACCGTCACGGTCCTGCCCAGCGGGCTCGCTGCGGTCGTCAGCACCAACCAGCCGTCGTACACCGCAAACGAGACCGCAACGATTACCGTAACCCTGTACAACTCAGGGCCCGCGCGCGCCGTGGATCTGGAGGTGATCGCCGAAGATACGTCGGGTGTCCTGGTGCAGACCGTGACCGATCAGGTCGGGCTGGCCCTGGGCGACGCTGAAACGCGGGTCATCACCGGCCTGACGTTTGGCACCGGCAACACGTTCGCGGGCCCCTACCGGGTCCGGGCGCGCGCGCGCGAGGCCGGCGCGGTGGTGGCCGAGGCGACGAGCGCCTTCACCATCCTTCCGGTGGTGCAGGCCGAGGCGCGGCTGGTCGCGGACAAACAAGCCTACTCCGCGCACGAACCCGTCACCCTCACTACGACCGTGACCAGCCAGAGCCCCAACCACGTGCTGACCGGCGTGACCGCGACCATCACTGTGACCGATCCCAGCAGTGCGGTCCTTTTCACCGAGACACGATCAGTCCTGGATCTGCTGCCCGAGGCCCGTATCGAGCTCAAGAGCTCCGTCGACACCGGCACGCACCCCGCCGGGCTGTACACCGCCTCGCTCGCGGTCCAGGGCGCGGACGGCTTATCGGCTGCAAGCCAGGCCGCGTTTGAAATCCTCTCCAGCGTGGCCCAGGCCGCGGCCCTGGCGGGAACCCTCGACGTCACGCCGCACACGATCATCGAGACCGAGCACACGACCCTGACGTACTCCATCCAAAACATCGGCAATGAGATCGATCTGCCGCTGATCCAGACGGAGGTGCTGGTCGTGGATCCGGACACCGAAACGGCCGTACGCACCATCACCGGTGAGGCGTCCCTCAACGGCCGGGAAGTCTATGAGACCTCCATTGCGTTCGAGAGCGCGGGCCTACTGCCCAAGGCGTACCTGATCGTGCTGCGCGGCACCACCGCGGGGGTGACCCAGTCGCTGGCGAGCGCGGGACTCACGATCGAGCCCAGCCCCAACACCGCGCCCACCGCGGAGGCGGGACCGGATCAGGTCGGGTACGTGGGGCAGTCGATCGCCTTGGACGGGACCGGGAGCAGCGATCCGGACAATGATCCGCTAACCTACGCGTGGCGATTCGTTGCGATTCCGACGGCGAGCCAACTCACGGATGCGTCGCTGGCCGGCGCCGCCACGCCCACGCCGTCGTTCGTGCCGGATGCGGACGGCACGTATGAGCTCGGACTGATCGTGCATGACGGCACGGTGTCGAGTCCGGAGGACCGCGTCTTCGCGTTCGTCAATCCGCCGGTCGAGGTGGACCTGCATCCGGAGACCATCAACCTCAAGAGCCAGGGCGGATCGAAATCATTGACCGCGGAGTTGGAGTCCTATGTGCTGTCCGCGTTCGCGCCGTTGACCGCGCCCGACAGCGTCACGGTGACCGCCTCGTTCGAGTTGACCATCCAGTACGTGGACGCGGCGGGCCAGACCGTGGTCTTCACCATTCCGAACGAAGAGTACCCCGGCGACGATCGGGTCGAGGCGGAGGACGAAGACCAAAACGGAATCGCGGACGAGTACGAACTGACGCTCAAGTTCCCGCGCAGCCTGTTTGTCGCGGGCTTCACCGATGCCCAGGGGGCGCTCCGGATCACCGAGCACACCGAGGTGACCGCCACCCTGATCGGGAACGGCCTGGTGATCGGCCGGGATACGGCTCGGGTGCTCCCTCCGTAGGGCGTATCGGGCGCTGCTTGACACTCGTGTTTCGCGCGTGCTATAAGCGGCTCATTTCCTAGCCCCAAGGGCTAGGCACCCGGAGGACAAAGACGTCCTTCAGGCGTTCAGGTGCGCCTGGGACGTCTTTTTTATTTGCTGTCGACGTGGGTCGAGTGAGGAACGAGGGTATGGTGCGGACCGAAAGGAGAGGGAGATGACGGCGAAGGAAGTGTTGGAGTACGCGAAGAAGAACAAGGCAACCATGGTCGACTTGAAATTCGTCGACTTCCCCGGAATCTGGCAGCATTTTTCCATCCCGATCGAAGAACTGACCGACGGCGTGTTCAAAGAGGGGCTCGGCTTCGATGGGTCGTCCATCCGCGGCTGGCAGGCGATCAACAACAGCGACATGCTGGTCGTGCCGGATCCGGGATCCGCGGTGATGGACCCGTTCATGAAACAGCCCACGCTGAGTCTGATCTGCAGCATCGTCGATCCGATCACGCGCGAACAATACGACCGCGACCCGCGCTACATCGCGCAGAAGGCCGAGAAGTATCTCAAGTCCACCAAAATCGGCGACACGGCCTACTTCGGACCTGAAGCCGAATTCTTCATTTTCGACACCATCCGGTTCGATCAGAACAGCCACAGCGGCTACTACTTCATCGATTCCGATGAAGGGATCTGGAACGCGGGGCGGGAGGGTGACAACAAGGGCTACAAGCCCCGCCACAAGGAAGGCTACTTCCCGGTGTCGCCCACCGACGCGCTCGACGATATCCGCACCGAGATGACGCTGGAGCTGCAGAAGATGGGCATCCCGGTCGAGCGGCAACACCACGAGGTGGCGACTGCGGGTCAGGCCGAAATCGACATCCGGTTCGACTCGCTGGTCAACATGGGCGACAAGATGATGACGTTCAAGTACGTCATCAAGAACGTGGCCAAGCGCCACAATAAGACCGTCACGTTCATGCCCAAGCCGCTCTTCGGGGACAACGGCTCCGGCATGCACACACACCAGTCGATCTGGAAGGACGGCAAACCGCTGTTCGCGGGCAAGGAGTACGCGGGCGTCTCGCAGATGTGCCTGTACTACATCGGCGGGATTCTCAAGCACGCCGGGGCGCTGGCGGCGATCACCAACCCGACCACCAACTCCTACAAGCGACTGACGCCCGGGTTCGAAGCGCCGGTCAACCTGGCGTACTCGAGCCGCAATCGTTCGGCGGGTGTCCGCATCCCGATGTATTCCCCCAGCCCCAAAGCCAAGCGGATCGAGGTGCGTTTCCCTGATCCCTCCTGCAACCCATACTTGGCGTTTGCCGCAATGCTGATGGCCGGGCTTGACGGCATCGAGAACAAGATCGATCCCGGCCCTGCGATCGAGAAGGATTTGTATGACCTGGAGGCGGAGGAGGCCGCCCGGATCAAGACCATGCCCGGCAGCCTCGACGAGGCGATGGAGAACCTGGCCCGTGATCACGCGTTTCTGCTGAAGGGCGGGGTGTTCAGCAAAGATGCGCTCGAAACCTGGATGACCTACAAGCGGGAGAAAGAAGTCGATGCCATGCGGTTGCGTCCGCACCCGTACGAGTTTTTCCTCTACTTTGACATTTGACCCCGCGGCTCAAGGCGGAGGGCTGTGCGCCTTGAGCGCCGCGGACCCGATCACACACGTCGGGGCGTTCACATGAACGCCCCGACGTGCCTAAGGACTCCTGACGCGGTTCCCCGATGACCCCTCTTGAGCGCAAGGTTCAAGAACTCACCTGTTTGTACGAGGTGGCGCGTGCGCTCGCCACCTCGCTCGATATCAGAGAAACGAGCAGCGAGGTGCTTCGAATCCTCGGCACCGTGCTCGGCACGACGCGGGGGGCGCTCGCCCTGCACGACCCGGGGACCGATGACCTCGTGATTACCGCCGCATACGGGCTGACGGATGAGGAGATGGCGCGTGGACGCTTCAAACCCACCGAAGGCGTGACCGGGGCGGTGTTTACCGCGGGTGAGCCCATGATCGTGCCCGACCTCGGAAAGGAACCATTGTTCCTCAACCGGACGCAATCGCGGGCTGATCTGTCTAAACTCGCGCTGGTGGCGGTGCCGGTCCAGGCGCAAGGAGAAACCCTCGGGGTGCTCAGCGTGGATCGGCCGGCCCCGGACCCCACGGTCAGCTTGGACGAGGACGTGCGGGTCCTCACCGTGGTGGCATCGCTCATCGGGCAGGCCGCCAAACTCCAGCGCGTGGTTGACGACGAGCGCCGCAAACTCGAGGCGATGAATCTCTCCCTGCAACACCAGTTGCAGGCCAAATACCGTTCGTCGCCCATTGTCGGGCGCAGCCCCGCCATGGTCGAGGTGTTCGAGGCGATCGAAAAGGTGGGCGGGAGCCGGGCCACGGTGCTGCTGCTCGGGGAGAGCGGAACTGGCAAGGAACTCATCGCCCGCGCCGTTCACTACAACAGCCCGCAAGCCGACGGCCCCTTTGTCACGCTCAACTGCGCGGCGTTGCCCGAGAACCTCATCGAGAGCGAGTTGTTCGGACACGAAAAAGGCGCGTTCACCGGCGCTACCGCGCTGCGCAAGGGACGGTTCGAGCTCGCGGACGGCGGGACACTGTTCTTGGACGAGATCGGCGAGCTGCCGCTGGCCATGCAGTCCAAGCTGCTGCGGGTGTTGCAGGAACGCACGTTCGAGCGGGTCGGCGGCAACCGACCGATGACGGTGCAGGTCCGCCTGATCGCCGCCACCAACCGGGACCTGGAACGCGCGGTGGCCGAGGGATCGTTCCGCGAGGACCTGTACTACCGGTTGAAGGTGGTGCCGATTCGCGTGCCTCCGTTGCGCGAACGCAAGGAAGATATCCCGCTGCTGGTCGACCATTTCTTAAAGCGCCTGCGGCAGGAACACCAGAAACCCACCACGATCATGCCTGACGCGTTGGCGCGTCTGGTCGAACACCATTGGCCGGGGAACGTCCGCGAGTTGGAGAACACGTTGGAGCGGATGGTCATCATGGGGCGGCAACCGCAAATCACGCTGCAGGATGTGATAGCGGTGGTCGGGGAGCGAAGGCGGTCGTCATCCGCCGGCGCTGAGGGGGATGCCTCGCTGACCTCCTCGGTCGAAGAGTTGGAGCGACAACAAATCGTGAAAGCCATGGAAGAGGCCAAGGGCGTGCAGGCGAAAGCCGCGAAATCGCTCGGCATCACCCCGCGGCAATTGGGATATCGGCTCAGAAAGTACGGCCTGGCCTCATAGAGGCTGTCCGGGAATGGTCATCTGCTGCGTTGGCGCTGCGCTTCCGGTGCTCACATATACGAATCCAGTATGCTCCGCTCCGGTTCTCGCGCCGCCTTGCATCCGGCGCTTTCCTGAACAGGCTCCGCTTTCGCGGTGAGTCGGATAAAGTCTTAGATCGGCAGACAATGACCACGTTTCTCAGTACAGCGTTTCTGCAACAGTGTTTCGCCATGCACCGATACGATCTGGTGGTCAAGCGGGTCACGTCGTCCGGAGTGGTGGTCAGCTGCAAGGCCTGCAAGATTCGGCACGCCGCGCGCCTCGGCCCATGGGACCCTACGGAAACAGAGGGGGCGACTCGTCCCGCCACGGAGGAAGCCATTGAGCTGATCACATGTGCGACGGATCACCTGGCGGCGGTCTCGGTGCAGACCGTTGACGTCCAGCGCGACTGTTTGGAGATCGCGTGTCGCCAGTGCCGCAACGCCCGACCGTTCCGCATCCTCGAATGTGTGACACGCTCGCTGAGCGGCGGGAGCGGCTTGTGAGCGAGGCGCCACCCGATTCCGAGTTCGACGCCGTGGTCGCGTTTCACGGCCACCTCTGTCTGGATATCGCGATGGGGTACCGCGTCGCCAAAGCCGCGCTCCGCGAGTTATCCTGTGAGCGGCCGCGCGACGAGGAACTGGTGGCCATCGTGGAAAACGATTCTTGCTCGGTGGACGCGGTCCAGGCCGTAACGGGCTGTACGTTCGGTAAGGGGAATCTCGTGTACCGTCCGTACGGCAAAGCGGCCTATACGTTCGTGGACCGCCGGTTCGGCCGCTCCGTTCGAATCTATTGCCATTTTTGGGAAACCTTTGACCGCGGAGAAGGCGTAGCCTTTACCGCCTTGATGAACCGGGTACTGGCGGGTGGGGCGTCGCGAGCCGAACAGGAGCGCTTCGGGCGCGAGATGACCAACCTGTCCCACCAAGTCCTGGCTCTGCCGGAACGCGACCTGTTCTCGGTGTCTCCCGTCGCGGTGCCGCCTCCGCCCGGAGCCAGGATTTTCGCGTCTGCGGCGTGCGAGCGCTGCGGGGAATGGACGATGGAAACTCGTCTCGGCACGGTCGACGGAAAACGGCTGTGCCCGCCCTGCCGTGGCGACGCCTGAGGCGATCCGCCAGCGGCTTAGTTGCCATCGCACAATTTTGAACGATCCCGTCCCGGAGTCCGGCGAACGGTCTAGCTGGCTCGGGCTCTGCCACACCGCCACCAGTGAGAAACGCCCCGCTTAATCTTGACGGACTCCGGAGGAAAGTGGGCCCTTCGGCGGTCTCTTTACTAACATTGGCGTCTGTGGCGACCGTGTGATAAAACTGCACTCACGCTAGGGTCATGATGGGAGAGAAAAACATCGTTCATCGCAAGCGACCACGCGCTATGGTCTGGTACGAGGCCGTCCCAAGTTTGGGATGGAGCCTGGTCGCCGGAGTGTTTGTTATCGCGGTCTTCCTTGTCCCGGTCGGCATGACAGTGTGGGGCGCGGACTCGACGAGTCCGTCCGCCAGCGAGTTCTGGCGATCGGCATTGATGGGCGGTCCGGTGACGCTGCTCGACGTGGTGGTGTCTGGGGTGGCGTTAGCGGCCCTGCTGATCCTCGTGGCCCGGTATCGCGGACCATCACGGCTGCAATGGGTGATTGTCGCGATCAGCCTCGTCTTGAGCGTCCGCTATCTGGTCTGGCGTGGCCTCTATACGCTCAATACCGAGGAGCCGATTGGTCTCGGTTTAAGTCTCACGTTGTTCTTGGCCGAACTCTATGGATTCGGGGGGACCCTATTCTTCTATCTGCAGATTCTCAAACCCACTCAACGCACGATCCCTCCGGTCGACGTAGATCGCTGTCCTTCCGTGGACGTCTTCGTCACGATTTTTGATGAACCCGTTGAAGTGCTCAGACGTACGTTGGTCGCTTGCCTGGCCATGGAATACCCGGCCGACCGAAGGAAGATCTATGTCCTGGACGACGGCGGACGTCAAGAGACTCGCCTGCTGGCCGCATCGTTAGGGTGCGTCTATCTGAGTCGATCGACCCGCGTTCACGCCAAGGCCGGTAATTTGAACCACGCATTGGCACAGTCGGCCGGTGAAATCGTGGTCACGTTCGATACCGACCACATTCCGGTCCGGACGTTCCTGAAAGAAACGTTGGGTGCGTTCGATGACCCCAAGGTCGCATTCGTCCAGACGCCGCATCACTTCTCCAACCCGGATATCTTCCAACGCAATCTTCGCCTGGAGGACAAACTCGTCAATGAGCAGGATCTGTTTTTCCGCGTGGTCCAGCCGGGACGAGACGGCCGTAACTCTGCGTTTTACACGGGAAGCGGCGGGATATTTCGGCGGCGGTATCTAGAGGAGATCGGGGGATTTGCGACGGACTCGGTGACCGAGGACATCCATACGAGCCTCTTGCTTCACGCCAAAGGATACCGGTCGATCTATTTCAACAAGGTCCTGACGTCCGGTCTCGCTCCCGAAACATACACCAGTTTCCTGACACAACGTCAACGATGGGCTCGCGGAGCGTTTCAGATTTTCCTGTCGCGGCACAACCCGCTGCTGATTCGAGGACTCACGCTCGTCCAACGCATCGATTACTTCGCCTCGATGTACTACTTCCTGCATGGACCGGCTCGGTTGGTGTACATTGCGGCCCCTTTGGCGCTGCTCCTGTTCGGGCAGTACATCATCTATGCCGATCCGCTCACGCTGCTGACCCTTTATCTGACTGCATACGTGGGAACTCTGGTGGCGTTCTCCGCCATGACGCGGGGTTTCTGCAACCCGTTCTGGGCCGACGTCTATGAAACCGTGATGTCGTTTTACTTGACAGGGACGCTGATTGGATCGGTTCTGTTCAGGCGCAGGTCGGTGTTCCACGTCACCCCCAAGGGGATCCGCTCGTCGCGATCGGTCTTTCGCTTTCTGCCGAGTCTCCCATACATCGTTCTAACCGGGGCGTTGGCCGCTGGTATCGGCTTTGGCCTGGTCGAGCTCTTCAAATGGCGTGCGGCTGACTCGGCGATCGTGGTCAGTCTATTGTGGGCCGGATACAATCTACTCGTGTGCGCCGCGGCTGCCGCCGTCGCTCGCGAGAGGCCGCAGCGCCGGACCGCACCCAGGTTGGAGCGAGAGTTTTCGTGTGAACTCCTAGCGGACAGCGTTGTTCTGCCGGCCCGGGTGGTCGATCTGAGCGAAGCAGGAATCCGTCTCCTCCATAGTCAACCACGTTCTCTTCCTGAAGCGGTGGAAGTTAGATTAATCGACGCCGCCGGCGAGCGGACCGCGGTCAGCGGGCGTGTGGTTCGCAACGACTTGTTGGACAAGCAGCGGGCGATCGTGGGAATTGAGTTCCGAGAGCTCTCTGAATCACAATTGCGACACGTGATTCTCCAGATGTACAGCGATCCAGGAATATGGGCAGGGCGCCCGCACGTCGACACGAGTGCGTGGAGATCGTTCCTCTGGCTCGGAACCTCGCTGTTCCACGCCTTCGGCCGCGACATCCAATCGTTCCGTCGGCGAGATCCTCGAAGCCCAGTGGAGATTCCGTGTGAAGTGATATCACGAGACATGGTGCTCTCAGGAGCCACAGAGAATATCAGCGAAGCGGGGCTCCTCATTCGACTCCGAGATCTGACCGGGTCCGTTCCCGAGGTCTGTTCCGTCCGGTTGATCCCGGGCTCCGACGTGCTGACGCTTCGAGGGCGAATCGTGTGGAAAGCTCCGAAGGGTCTGCCTGTGCGCGCAGGCGTCCAACTCGAAGAGCGGGTGAGTCCCTTTCTCTTGAGCTGGATCGAATTTGCCAAATCGTCCCGATCCGGGGTCGGCGGCGGGGGCGCGTTCGTAGGCTGATTGTGAAGCAGGGTGCTGGGGTGGGACGGGGCCTGTGCAATGGCGGTGAGCGTCGCGAACATGCGCAGGCTCGCGATGCCAACGGATGGACCATTTGGAGGTACACACGTGATATGGCGTACCAGTATTAGACCGCTCGTGGTCAGCTTGGTGGTTATTATGATGGGCACTGTTGCTGGTGGGATGAGGTCGGCATTCGGTTTCGAGGGCCTACCGGGTTCTACATGGGGCCAAGCCTCGTATGAAAAAGCCGACATTGCGGGACCCGGTATCATAGGCTACGTCAATCAAGGGATCGACTGGACCACGTTGCCTGGAGACTTGAAGGTGAATACGTTCGCGGAACTGCGGTACCGGTTTCGAGAAAACAACAAGGAGTTCTATAACGCCTACGGACCAGCACTCGGTGCGGAACTCCGTCGCTCGCCGTGGCATCTTGGCGTGGACTACTATTGGGAGCAATATCCGGAATTGGAGGAACGTTCCAACAGGTTTCAATTTTATCTGAGGTGGTACCACGACTGGAATCTGAAGTGACGATGACTCCACCCGACTCATCCAGCCCCGCCTCTTGAACAGAACCGCGATCCATCCAACCAATTCAGTGACACAGAGACTCCCATGAACAAAGCTTGCGTGCGCGCGGTTGTGTGTCTGATCGGCGTCCTCATGCATGCCTGTGCCGGCGATGGATCAGACGTGGACGCGGACCCGCGAGGGACCGTTGGCGAGTGGAGTCCGGTCCTTGATGCGCAGGTACTTCCTATCGACATGCACGCGCTTCCCACCGGGGAAGTCATGTATTGGCAGAGAGGCGACATCGGAGATCCCTATCCACGCCTGTGGAATCCGACGACAGGAACAATCAGAACCGCGACTCCTCCAGGATACGATATCTTCTGCAGCGGCCATTCCTTCTTGGCCGATGGGAACTTGCTTGTCACGGGCGGACACATTTCGGATTTGGTCGGTCTCCAAAAGGCTGGTATGTATAATCCGTTTACAGATTCGTGGATACCCCTTCCCGATATGAATGCTGGTCGTTGGTATCCCACGAACACCACACTGGCAAACGGCGACGTGCTCGTGGTGTCAGGGGAAATTACCGATGTCCCGTCGCGAGTTGTGAACGAATTGCCCCAGGTGTGGCAACCGGCGAGCGGTACATGGAGGGACCTCAGCACAGCCCAGTTGCCGCTCCCCTTGTATCCATTCATGTACCTAGCCTCGGTCGGATGGGTGTTCAACGCGGGTCCGAACCAGATCACCCAGTACCTCGATACCTCCGGGACTGGGCAATGGATTCCCGTTGCGGAGAACAACTACGGTGCGCGGTTTGAAGGATCGTCCGTGATGTACGACGACGGCAGGGTTCTCGTCGTCGGCGGCGATGACGACGAAGAAGGTCCGCATGCGCCGACAAGTACGGCCGAAATCATCGACCTCAATGTGCCGTCTCCCGCGTGGCGATACGTCGCTCCAATGGCGTACCCGCGGAAATATCATACGGCCACGATCCTTCCGGACGGTCGGGTGTTGGTAACGAGCGGGACGATGTCAGGAGATTTCAACAACGCGACCGGCGCGGTGCACGCCGCGGAGTTGTGGGATCCGCAGACTGAGACGTGGACCCTTCTCGCGGAGATGCAGGAGAGTCGGGTGTATCACTCGAACGCCTTGCTTCTGCCGGACGGACGGGTATTGGTCGGAGGGGGAGGGCAACCGACGTCGTCGGGAGAGGCGCATGCGCATCCCACCTTTGAAATATTTTCGCCACCCTATCTTTTTAAAGGGAAGCGGCCGACCATCGGCGCAACTCCCTCAGCCGTGACGTACGGTGAAAAGTTCTTCGTGGAGACCTCGGTTGCCGTTGAGATCGAGAACGTCCATTGGATACGACTCCCCTCGGTGACCCACGGGTTCGATCAGAATCAACGGATCAACCGCTTGTCATTTTCTCAGACAGCAGGGGGATTGCAGGTTGCCGTGCCCTCGAACAGGAACCTGGCGCCTCCGGGGCACTACATGTTATTCATTCTCACCAAGCAGGGGGTCCCATCGGAAGGGCGGATCATACAAATCACGGTGTAGTCAATAGTTCCACATAGCGGACCAGCAGTCCACTGTGCTATCCTAGTCCCCTCACAAGCATCCGCAGCACCCCAGAGCCACGCCTTATGACGACATACCGGACTGGGACCTGAAACGGCGGTGACCGGCCCCGGCCCTTCCGATCGCGTCCGACCGTCGTGGCTTGGCTACAAACCCGAGCCGACCGGAGCGGTGAGACGGGTGATTCGAGCCCTCGGTTTCTCAATCGATGGCCTCAAGGCGACGTGGAGGACCGAATGGGCCTTTCGCGTCGATCTGGTGGTGTTCGTCGCGTTTGCTCCACTCGCGCTGTGGCTGGGGCGCAGTGGCGTTGAGCGCGCGCTGCTCGTCGGCAGCTTATTTCTCGTTCTGATCGCCGAGTTGGTTAATTCGGGGATCGAAGCGGTGGTGGACCGCATCGGACCGGATCGCCACGAACTCTCCAAGAAAGCCAAAGACGTGGGGTCCGCCATTGTCTTGGTCGCGCTGGTCAACGCGGGACTCGTGTGGTTGCTGATCCTGGTTGAACGGTTTCTCTGATTCACCATCCCGGGGTCGATCCATCTCCCAGCCGCGACTCGCCTACCCGTCAGATCAACTCAACCCAAGGAGGGGACGATGCTGAAAGACTTCAGAGCCTTCGTGCTGCGTGGGAACGTCCTGGACATGGCGGTGGGAATCATCATCGGCGCGGCATTCGGGAAGATCGTATCGTCGCTCGTCAGCGACGTGCTGATGCCGCCGATCGGGTTGATCGTCGGGAAGGTCAATTTTTCTCACCTGTTCGTGAACCTCTCGGAGACCACGTATCCAACGCTCGAGGCCGCCAAGGCCGCAGGCGCTCCGACGCTGAACTACGGAATGTTCATCAACTCGGTGGTCGATTTCCTGATCGTCGCGGCGGTGATCTTTTTCTTGGTCAAACAGTTCGCCCGGTTGCAGCGACAAGAGGCTGGTCCGCCGCCCGCGCCGACGAATAAGACCTGTCCACACTGCATTTCGGCGGTGCCGATCAAGGCGACGCGCTGTCCGCAGTGCACCTCGGAACTGAAGGCGGCCTGAGCAACGGTTCAAGATGTTGGGAACTACGCGAGACGGTATGGCGCGAGGGCTGACTCCTCGCCGCCCAGGCGCCGAATGTCCTCCGGCCGGAAGGCGCCCTTTTCCGTGATGATCGCGGTGATCAATTCCGCGGGCGTGACGTCGAAGGCGGGGTTGTCGACCGCGACTCCCGCGGGCGCCACGGAAGCTTGCCCATTGACGTGCGTGACCTCGCGGGGATTCCGGGACTCGATGGGGATATCTGCGCCCGAGCGCAAGGACAGATCGAGCGTGGAGGTGGGCGCTGCCACGTAGAACGGCAAGCCGTGGTGGCGGGCGAGCACCGCCACGCCATAGGTGCCGATCTTGTTCGCGACGTCGCCGTTGGAGGCGATGCGATCCGCGCCCACGATGCACGCCCGGATGCGCCCCTGCCGCATCAGCGCTCCCGCCATGTTGTCGGTAATCAGCGTCACCGGGATGCCGTCCTGCATCAATTCCCACGCGGTCAGCCGCGCGCCCTGCAACACCGGCCGCGTTTCATCGGCCACGACCCGAATACGCTTGCCGCTGCTCCACGCGGCGCGGATCACCCCGAGGGCAGTGCCGTACCCGCCGGTGGCCAGCGCGCCGGCGTTGCAGTGGGTGAGGACCGTATCCCCATCGTGAATGAACCCGGCGCCGATCGCCCCCATGGTGCGGTTCATCGCGACATCTTCTTCAAGGATGCTTTGAGCTTCTTCGGTCAGGCGACGAACCAGGGCGCCGTGGTCCAAGTGCCGGTGGCTGGCCGCCACCCGCTTCATCCGGTCCAGAGCCCAGAACAGGTTGACGGCCGTGGGCCGGGTTGCGGCGAGTTCGTCGGCGATCTTCGCCAGGCCGCTCTGGATCTCGTCGGGCGAGCCGGGGGAGAGCGTCTTCACCCCCAGGGCCAGACCCATGGCCGCCGCGATTCCGATCGCGGGCGCGCCGCGGACCGCAAGGGTGCGGATCGCGTCCGCGACCTCCGCGTGGTCGTCGCACTCGATGTACACCGTCTCCTCCGGGAGACGGCGCTGATCGAGCAGGCGAACGCGGCCGCTGTGCCATGCCACGGTTACAAAGGGGGTGGTGGGTCCTTCGGATTGCATTGCTCCGGCCTCTCAACGATTGAAGGATTCTACGCCCCGAGTCGATGCACTGTCAAAACGCGCAGCGCGCCACGATGTGGCGCGCCGTGACGATGGCGCCGCAGGCCACTGCTCGCGTGGCAACGCAACGCGCAGCGCGCCACGATGTGGCGCGCCGTGACGATAGCGCCGCAGGCCACTGCTCGCGTGGCGCAGCAACGTGCAGCGCGCTGCCCGGTGGCGGCCATGACCATAGGCCGCGGGCCACTTCTCACGTGGCGAAGCAACGCCGACTTTCCGTTGACTTTTCGCGGGCCGACCTGGTACTTTAGCTCGATTCGGACAAGGACGTCCGTGTGGGGGGCGCGATGAAAGTCGGCGTTCCGCGTGAGATCATGGAGCACGAGTACCGGGTGGGGATGACGCCGGCGGGAGTTCGCGCGATCGCCCACCTTGGGGCTCAAGTGTTCGTGGAACGTGGGGCCGGGGAGGGAAGCGGGTTTTCCGATCGGGCCTACGAGGAGGCGGGAGCCATGCTGGTCGCCTCAACGGAAGCCGTGTACAAGATGTGCGACTTGATCGTGAAGGTCAAGGAGCCGCTCCCCAAAGAGTACCCGTGGATCCAGAAGGGGCAAACCCTCTTCACGTTTCTGCATCTGGCCGCTGATCGCGGGTTGACCGACGCGCTGTTGTCGGCGGGGGTCGTGGGGATCGCGTACGAGACGGTCACGCTGGCGGACGGCGTCCGGCCGCTCCTGCGGCCGATGAGCGATATCGCCGGACGCCTGGCAGTGCAGATCGGGGCGTCGTATCTCCAGAAGACCAACGGCGGCAGCGGGGTGTTGCTGTCCGGCATCCCCGGCGTGGAGCGCGGCCGGGTCACGATCCTGGGGGGCGGCGTGGTTGGGACCAGCGCGGCGAAGATGGCGGTTGGCATGGGCGCGCGGGTCACGGTGCTGGAGCAGGATCCCAATCGCCTGCGGTCGGTGGACGATTTGTTCGGAGGCCGCATTACGACGCTCGTCGCGAGCCCTGAGACCATTCACAACGCCGTGGTCCAGGCCGATCTTGTGATCGGAGCGGTGCTGGTTTCCGGGGGGAGGACGCCGCATTTGGTGTCGGCGCAAACCGTGGGGCAGATGCGAAAGGGATCGGTGATCGTCGACGTGTCGATCGACCAGGGTGGTTGCGTCGAAACCGCGCGGAAAACCACGCAGGCCGACCCGGTGTATACGGCGCACGGCGTGATCCATTACGGCGTCGCCAACTTGCCCGGGACCGTCCCGAGGACGTCGACGCAGGCGTTGACCGCGATGACTCTGCCGTACGTGATGAAGTTGGTGGAACGCGGCATTGAGCCGGCGCTGACCCAGGATCCGACCCTGGGCGCCGGGCTGAACGTGTATCACGGCCGGGTGGTGCATTCCGGCGTCGCTGAAGCCCACGGAATGCGGCTGGAGTCGTGGCACTAACCGAACGAGGACGGGGTGTGGCGCAGCCTGGTAGCGCACCAGCTTCGGGAGCTGGGTGTCGGAGGTTCAAATCCTCTCACCCCGATTTGCCCGTGACGAGATGAGCGACACCAAGGTCTACCAAGCCACTGTCCACGTCACCGGGCGGGTCCAGGGAGTCGGCTACCGGAACTTCGCCGCGGCGGAGGCGAATCGATTGGGCCTCAGCGGTCACGCCAAGAACCTCCGTGACGGGCGGGTCGAGGTGCGACTGGAGGGCTCCCGCGAAGTAATCGAAACGGTCATCGGACGGCTGCGGATCGGCCCCAGCGCGGCGCGCGTCGAGTCGGTCGATGTCAGGTGGCAGACGGGTTCGTCAGGGGCGAGAGGGTTCAGCGTTGCCTAATCCCAAATCTCGAAAGGCGGTTCTTCCCAAGCGGCCACGCAAAGCTAAAGACGTTACGCTCGACGACGAACCCGTCGAAGCGCCGGAGGCGGCGACCGACGAGACGTTTCCTCTCAAAGCCGAACTCGACGAAGACGACGGCGAGCGGAGCGGAAACGACGACGTCGAGTTCGAAGCCCATGAGACCGTTATTGAGAACGAGGCCGAGTCCGAGCCCAGCGGCGGCATGGACGCGGTCAAGAGTTACCTCAAGGAAATCCGCCGCTCCACGCTGCTCACCTTCGCCGACGAGCAACGCCTCGCCAAACTGATCGAGCAGGGTGACGCCAAAGCCCGCGAGCAGATGATCGAGTCCAATTTGCGGCTCGTCGTCAGCATCGGGAAACGCTACATCAACCGAGGCCTCCCGTTCTCCGATATCCTGGAAGAAGGGAACATCGGTCTGATCAAAGCGGTCGAGAAGTTCAACTATCGGCGCGGTTTCAAGTTTTCCACCTACGCGTCATGGTGGATCAGGCAGTCGATCGAGCGCGCCATCATCAACCAGAGCAAGTTGATTCGTCTGCCGGTCCACGTGGTCGAAAAAGTGAACCATTTCCTGCAGGCCGTGGATGCGCTCATGCAGGAGTACGATCGGGATCCCGACGCCAAGGAGATCTCCCGGCGCCTGCGGATTCCGGTCGATGAAGTCGTCCAACTCCAGCAGTTGATCCGCAAGACCTACTCGTTGGAGAGCCCGATCGGGACCGCGCAGGAGACGACGCTCAAAGACATCATCGAAGATACGTCTCAAGTGTCGCCGGCCACGACCGCGGAAGGGATCAGGCGACGCGAGGACATCATTCGGTGGATGAAGGTCCTGAAGCCCAACGAGCAGAAAGTGCTGGTCATGCGGTTCGGCCTCGACGGCGACGAACCCCACACCTTGGAAGAAATCGGCAAGGTCTTTGGTCTCACCCGAGAGCGGGTTCGCCAGATCGAGGCCGGTGCGCTCGCCAAGCTTCGCGGCGTGATCGGGAAAAAGAGCATCACGGCCGACGAAATCATTTAACCGTCCCCTCCCAGAGCGGTGCATGGACCTCAAGGCTAAAATTCGGGAAGTCCCGAACTTTCCCAAACCGGGCATCTTGTTTTACGATGTGACCACCCTGTTGCGTGATGCGCAGGCGTTTGCCCGCGTGATCAACAGGCTTTCGGAGTTTTACCGCGGGGAAGGCATTCAGAAGGTCGTCGGGATCGAATCGCGAGGGTTTATCCTGGGCGCTCCGCTGGCGCTGCAATTGGGCGTGGGGTTCGTCCCGGTTCGCAAGCCCGGCAAACTGCCGGCCGAGGTCTATGAAAAGACCTATGAGCTGGAATACGGGTCCAGTTCCTTGGCCATCCACCGGGACGCGATCGACCGCGGCGAGCGAGTCCTTGTCGTCGACGATCTCTTGGCCACTGGCGGTACCATGGCCGCCACGGTCCACCTGGTGGGCGAACTGGGCGGCGTGGTCGTTGGCGTCGCCGTCCTGATCGAGCTGGTGGAACTCCGTGGACGTGACAAGCTCAAAGACCAGCACGTCGTCTCCCTCCTCAGTTACTGAGGCATCATGTCGGCCCTGGGGTTGACCCGTCGCATCATTCGACCGGCGGCTTTCGTCTTCTGCCTGGCGTTTGCGCTCCCGGCAACGCACAGCTTCGGGGAGACCTTCCAGGTGCCAGGCGAAGACGCAAGAACAATTGGCCAAGCCATCACACTGGCTGAAAACAACGACGACTCGAGTAATGTCATCGAGGTGTCTACGGGAACCTACACGGAAAACCTGGTGATCTCAAAGTCGCTGACCATCCGAGGCGACGACGGGGCCAAAGTGTTTATCCAGGCGGCGTCCTCCAGCAACCCCTTGGTTGATATCGGCGGGGCCTCCACCACTGTCACCCTGGAGGGACTCATCCTGAGGACGGCGGGGACCGGGGTGCGGATCAATAACTCCGCCAACATAGTCCTCAGAAACCTTGTGATCACGTTTGCCTCAACCGCGATTCGCTGTGATGTCCAAACAACAACGGCTTCCGTCGACCATGTCACGTTTTTTCGGGTGACCAATGGCATTGATTGTCCGACGTCGACAATCCCTATCAGGAACAACATTTTCTCAATTGTATCGGGAATCGGCATTTCGTTCTTTACGGTGCCCGGAGCCACCCTGCCTCAGTTTAACCTCTTCGACCCGAGCGGAATCAGCGGCGAGCATGGAGAGAATGAGGTAGACACTGAGGGTGGTAGCACCGACCCGAGGTTCGTCGACAGCGACAACAACGACTTTCACCTCCAAGAAGGATCGCCTGCCATTGAGCCGTTCGATCCGGATATTGACCTGGGGGCTTATGGAGGGTTGACCTCACAGACGGACGTACCATTTCCGCCGGGGAAGCCCTCCGTCACCTGTGTCAGTTCTCCGGCGGCTGAATGCACGGTCTCGTGGACAAGGAATCTTGATTATCAGGTGCAGGGATATCTTGTGCTGTCATCCGCTCCGTCTGCTCCGAATCCTGATTACGCCGTGACCACGCCGGTCACCAATGCTGCCGGGCAATGCGCGGTCTCCTCGGACCCGCCTCCGGTGTGTTCAGTGGTGGTGGGCTCGTTGGTGGATACTGGAACGGCGCCTGCTGACCCCTCAGCACCCACCGCACGTTTTGGAGACTCGAAGGTGCAACTTGATTGGCCGGCCGTATCGGGAGCCACGAGGTATGAAGTATATGTGGCGACGACGCCAGGTTCCATTGTGCCTGGAACACCCAATTTCAACCCTTCAGAGCCCACCCAGACCGTCGAGAACCTCAGCAATGGCACACCGTATTACTTCGCCGTGCGTGCGGTGAACCAGCCGACATTTTATACGGCGGTCAGATCAGTGTACGGGGACGTGTCGGGCACGGTTACGGTGGGTGTGAGCGAGCTCTCAGAAGCCGCCGATCCGGTCGTGTACGGCACGCCCGCCTTCAGCGGTCTTTCCCCGGAGGTATCGAGTACTCCGCAGCCAGTGGTGGCGTTCCCACCGCTGGAAGACAAGGGCGGGTGTTTCATCGCCACGGCGGCGTACGGGTCGCCGTTGGCGCCCCAGGTGAACATCCTGCGGGCGTTCCGAGAACACTACCTCCGTCCCTATGCGTCGGGTCGTGTTGTGATCCGTTTGTATGAGACTTGGAGCCCGCCGTTCGCAGATGTGATTCGATCGTCGGAAGGCTTGCGCCTCGTGGTCAGGGTCCTGCTTTGGCCTCTTGTCGGCCTGGCTTGGATGGTGGTGTACGGACCGTGGTGGCTGATCTTGTTGGTAGTTGGGCTGGCTGCTTTCTCGGTGCGGTTTGTCCTGGTGAAGCTGCGCGGAGCCGCGAGTGTGTAGGCTCGGCTGGCTGCGCTGGGCTGTGTTAGCGGCCGGTGTTGTTTGCGGATTACCCGGCCAGGCGACAGCGGTGGAAGACCCCTGGACCGTCGGCCTCTCAGTGGGGTACTTCCTTCCGGCCACCGAGGATTGGGAGGACAACTACGATGATCGTGGGGGCCTGGTGCCGGACCTCTCCGCCGGATACGCCCTGTCGCTGCGGTGGTCAGTCGCTGCAGAGGTCAGCTACTTCCGAGCCAGCAGCTTTGCGAAGGGAGCGATTACCGGCCAACCGAGCATCGAGGAGCAGGAGCTGACGCTCATACCAACGACCGTCGGCCTTGAGTACCGCCTGCGGTTCGATCCGGCGCAGTTGTTCGTCCCGTTCGTCGGCGCCGGCTACCGCCACGTCTCATACCGCCTGGAAGTCGGTGACAACGACACCATCAGCGGCGGGGCCAACGGCTGGGTCGGGCGGGGAGGGTTCGACATTCTGTTGAACGCTCTGGACCCGTCTTCGGCGACGGGCCTGAGAGAAGACTACGGCGTCGTGCGGTCGTACCTCCGTCTCGAAGCCCAGTGGGCCAAGGCCGAGGCGCCGGGAACCGGCGGCAGCGACATCGACCTCGGCGGGGTTACGTATCTCGCGGGATTGCGCTTCGAGTTCTAGGGGAGAAAAGCAAATCCCCCCGTGCCCCCCTTTTCAAAGGGGGAGAGTCATCCCCGCGGGTGGAGTTTTTCGTGGAGAGCTTTGAGGCGCTCACGCGTCACGTGCGTGTAGATCTGCGTGGTGGTGACCTGCGCATGCCCGAGCATGGCCTGGACCGAGCGGAGGTCGGCGCCGCGCGTGAGCAAATGGGTCGCGAACGAGTGGCGCAGCGTATGGGGTGAGAACTTCACCGTGACGCCCGCGGCGCGCGCATACTCCCGCAGGATCTGCCAGAACCGCTGCCGCGTCATGGCCTCGCCGCGATTGCTGATGAACACGTGCGGTGAGTCGCGGCCGGCCAGCAGCACCCCGCGCGGGCCGTTCAGATAACGAGTCAACTTCTCGCGCCCGGCGTCGCCGATCGGCACGATCCGGACCTTGGAACCCTTCCCCAACGGCGTCACGTACCCCACCTCGAGGTTGATGTCCCGCAGGGTCAGCGAGACGAGTTCGGAGACCCGCATGCCCGTGGCGTAGAGCAACTCGATCATCGCTTCATCTCGGAGGTGCGGGGGCGCGGTGCCCCTGGAGTGCATCAGCAATCGTTCCACGTCGCCCGTGGGCAGCGACCTAGGCAACCGCAGCGCGCCGCGGGGGGACTCGATCGAGGCCGTGGGGTCGGCCGCAACCCGTCCTTCGTCGAGCAGAAACCGATAGAGACCGCGCAGCACCGTGACGGTCCGCGCGATGGTCCGGGGGGAGAGTCCGTCGCGGTGGAGCGCGGTCAGGCAGACGCGAAGATGCTGTCGTTCAACCCCGCTCCACGCCGTGACGCCTTGGTCACCAAGCAATCCAATGAGTCGTCCCAGGTCGCGGCCGTAGGCTTCCAGCGTGAGCGGCGCCAGGCCCTTTTCAACCGAGAGGTATTGAAGAAAGCGGCGGACGGATTCGTCCATGAACCTCTATTTCGGCATGTCGATGCGAATGATCCCTCGGCGGATCGCCTGGATCGCGGCTTGGGTGCGATCGTACACGTCGAGTTTGTGGAAGATATTGCGGACGTGGTTCTTGACCGTCTTTTCGCTGATGGAGAGCGCGTTGGCGATCTCCTTGTTGGTCTTGCCCTCGGCGATGTATTGGAGCACGCCCTGTTCGCGTTCGGTCAGGTCGTTCTTCCCTTTGGCCGTCTTCCGACCGCGTCCTTCGGCCAGTTGGGAGAACTCGGTGAGGATCTTGCCGGCGATGGTGGGGTGTAAAAAAGACTCCCCTTTGGCTGCGGCGCGAATCGCCTTCACGATCTGCGCGGAGTCCGAATTCTTCAAGAGGTAGCCGGCGACTCCGGTCTTCACGAGGTCGAAGATATACTCATCTTCCTCGTACATGGTGAGCACCACCACGCGGACGGCTGGGCACTGCTCCTTGATCCGCCGGGTGGCTTCGACGCCGTTCATCCGCGGCATGCTGATGTCCATCAGCACGACATCGGGTTGAAGTTGGCGCGTCTTCTCGACAGCCTCGACGCCGTCTTTGGCTTCTCCCACGACCACGATGTCGTCTTTGGTCTGGAGGATGGCCGAGAGACCGTCGCGCACCACCTGGTGGTCGTCCGCGATCAACACCCGGATTTTTTTCGCCACGGGCAAGGACCTCCTTACTCCTGAGCCTTCATCGGGATTTCGACCGAGATCGTCGTCCCCTGTCCCGGCTTGGTTTCGATGCGCGCGCGCCCGCCGAGAAACCTGGCGCGCTCGGTCATGCCTTTGAGGCCCATCGATGCCCACTTCTCCGGATTGGCCGAGACCTCCTGCAGATCGAACCCCCGGCCGTCGTCTTGGACCGTGGCGGTGAGTCGGGACGATTCGATCGCGACGCGAACGTGGACCCGGGATGCGCCCGCGTGTTTTTGGACGTTGGAGAGAGCTTCTTGAATGATCCGGAACAGAAAGATTTTGGTCTTGGCCGACAAGGCCCGTTCGCTTCCGCGCAAGCTGAAGGAGGTGAGGATCTGGTACTGCTTGGAGTAGGTTTTCACGTAATGTTTGAGCGCCGTATGGAGGTCGAGCCGCTCGAAGTGCAGCGGCTTCAGATTGAACACGACCTGTCGGGCTTCCTCGATCGCGCTCTTGAGCACCTCCTGGGTCTCACGGAGCGTGTGCTCGCAACGAGCCGGATCAAGGGAGAGGAACTCGCGGCATAGGTCGAGCTTGTAACTCAAGCCGGCAAGCGTCTGCACGAGTCCGTCGTGAATGTCGAGCGCGATCCTGGTCCGTTCTTCGCTGATCGCGTGGCGGACCTCTTTCATATACAGGCGATAGAGGGACTGGTACTCGTGCAGATGCCGCTCGAGCTCGTGTTTGCTCCGAATCCGCTCTTCGATCAACTGCCACATGAACTTGGCGCCGGGACCGCCGACCACCGCGACTTCCGGCCGATCGAGTTCGAGCAGGGCCTCGGCGACCTCGTCGCTGCCGCTCACGTCGATGATGGTGTCCACGGAAGGGAGCTTGAGCAGGCGACGGTAGCCGGAGGTCGTGGGGATCTTGAGCCGACGGGCCAGTTGCATTCCCGGCGCCTGAGCGTCCAAGTCGGCCACGCCGACGATGGTCACGAGCGGATCGTCGTGGAGCATACGGATCAGGGATGTGCCGCCCCGCCCGGCTCCGATGATCGCGACGCGGATCATCTGATCGGCGGGGATCCGCCGGGTCTTGGGCTTGGGCACGCGAGGGCGCGTCGGCGGGGTGACGCGGGGCTCGACGGCCAGCCGTGCGCGGATCGGACCGGTGGAGCGCGCTCGCCGCTTCAGGAAGGCAACCTCTCGTTGGGATGACGTTCGTGTTTGAGCAGGGTCGCGAGTTCGTCCATGAACTGGGTGACGTCTTTGAATTCCCGGTATACCGAGGCGAATCGCACGTAGGCCACTTGGTCGACCCGATGCAGCTGGGCCATGACGTCTTCCCCGATCACGCGGCTCGAAACTTCGGGCTCGCCGGATTCTTGGACGCGTTTCTCCACCCGGTCGGCGATCTCTTCGAGAACCGCCACCGGCACCGGGCGCTTTTCGCACGCTTTCTTGAGTCCCTGGAGAATCTTGCCGCGATCAAAAGGCTCCCGGCGCCCGTCTTTCTTGACCACGACCGGCAGCACGTCTTCGACGCGCTCGTACGTCGTGAACCTCCGGTGGCAGCCGAGGCATTCCCGGCGACGTCGAATGAGGATTCCATCCCGGCTGACGCGGGAATCCACGACCTTGTCTTCTTGCTCGGCGCAGTAGGGGCACCGCATCAGTGACACCGAGAAAGGAAACGGAGAATGGGAGAGGGGGTGAACCGGAGAATGGGCGCTTCGCGGTAACTCCGATTCACCCGTTCACCGATTCGCCGGTTCGGCCCAGGATTAGCGCCCTCGGTAAACGGGAAAGCGCTCGCACAGGCTTTGGACCGCAGCCTTGGTTTCGGCGATCACCGCGGGATCGGATTTATGGGTCAGCACGCGATCGATCATGGCCGCGATCTGGTCCATCTCCGCGACACCCATGCCGCGCGTGGTCACGCTGGGGGTTCCGATCCGGATTCCGCTGGTGATGGCTGGCGGCTTGTCGTCGAACGGAACCGCGTTCTTGTTGAGGGTGATGCCGGCCGCATCGAGCAACGCTTCCGCGTCTTTGCCGGTCAGCCCCTTCGACCGCAGATCCACCAGGAAGAGATGAGTGTCGGTGCCGCCGGTCACGATGTCATACCCCCGAGACTTGAGGGCGCGGCAGAGCGTTCGCGCATTTTCCAGCACCGCGCGCTGATAGGTCGAGAAGTCCGGCGACATGGCTTCCTTGAGCGCCACCGCTTTCGCGGCGATGACGTGCATGAGCGGGCCGCCCTGGATGCCGGGAAACATGACCTTGTCGATGGCCTTGGCGTGTGCCGCTTTGCACAGGATCATGCCTCCCCGGGGACCGCGGAGGGTCTTGTGCGTGGTGGTGGTCACGAAATCGGCGTAGGGCACGGGGTTGGGGTGCAGTCCGGCGGCGATGAGGCCGGCCGGATGCGCGATGTCGGCCATGAGCCACGCGCCGACCTTGTCCGCGGTCGCGCGAAAACGTTTGAAGTCCGGAATACGGGCGTAGGCGCTTCCTCCGACGATGATCAACTTCGGACGGTGTTCCGTGGCGAGCCGTTCGACGTCATCGTCGTCGATGAGCCCGGTGTCCTTGCCGACGCCGTACGAGACGATCCGAAAGAGCAATCCCGAGAAGTTGACGGGGCTGCCGTGGGTCAAGTGCCCGCCGTGGGCGAGGTTCATGCCCATGACCGTGTCGCCGGGTTTGAGCATCGCGAGGTAGACGGCCATGTTGGCTTGGGAGCCCGAGTGCGGCTGCACGTTGGCGTGGTCGGCGCCAAAGAGGGCTTTGGCCCGTTCGATGGCCAACGATTCGGCCCGGTCGACGAATTCGCACCCGCCGTAGTACCGCTTGGCGGGATACCCCTCGGCGTATTTGTTGGTCAGCACCGAGCCCTGTGCCTCCAGCACGGCGCGGCTGACGTAGTTTTCCGACGCGATGAGGATGATCTTGTCCTCCTCGCGGCGGGCTTCGGACTGGATCGCCTCGTGGACCTCGGGATCAACGGTCTTCAATACGGACATGGATTCGCTCTCGGGGCGAGGGTGAAAGCGGCGTTCGAGTTCTTCGATCTTCTGCAGGCGTCGAGCGTGGCGGCCGCCGTCGAACGGCGTGTCCAGCCAGGCCTTGACGATTTCAAGGCCGCCGTCCGCGTCGAGCACGCGCTCTCCGAGGACCAACACATTGGCATCGTTGTGTGCGCGGCTGCTGCGCGCGATCTGGGTGTCGGAGCACAGGGCGGCGCGCACCCCCGGAAACTTGTTGGCCACGATCGACATGCCGACCCCGGAGCCGCACACCAGAATGCCGCGGTCGACTGCACCGGTGGACACGGCCTCGGCGACTTTGGCGCCGAAAACGGGGTAGTCCACCGGCTCGATGCCGTTGGTGCCCAGGTCCTGGACGGATTGGCCGAGTTGGGCCAAGAGAGCGCCGATCCGGTCCTTGAGCCCGACACCCGCGTGATCGCTGCCGATCGCAATTTTCATAGACAATCCATGATAAACAATCGTCGGTGGGGAATCAAACCTTACTCCTCATCCTGCCGGAGCCGGGCCAGCACGGCAAGGTCCTCCAGCGTGGTCACATCGCCGAGGGTTTCCTTGCCGGCCGCAATGTCCCGCAGCAGGCGGCGCATGATCTTGCCGCTGCGGGTCTTGGGGAGGTTGTCGGTGAATCGCAGGTCGTCCGGCCGAGCCAGCGCGCCGATTTCCTTGACCACGTGGGCGCGCAACGCGTCGCGCAGGGTGTCCGAGGGTTTGTGCAGGTGCTCCAAGGTGACGAACGCGCAGATCGCGGTTCCCTTGACCGGATCGGGGCGGCCGACCACGGCCGCTTCAGCGACCGCCTCATGGCTGACCAGGGCGCTCTCGATCTCCATCGTCCCCAATCGGTGGCCGGCGACGTTGATCACGTCGTCGACCCGCCCCATGATCCAGAAGTACCCGTCCTTGTCGCGTCGCGCGCCGTCGCCCGTGAAATACACGCCGGGAATCTCGCTCCAATATTGCTTCTTGTAGCGCTCGGGGTCGCCGTAGATCGTGCGCAGCATCGAGGGCCACGGTTTGGTGATGACCAAATACCCGCCCTCGTTGGGTTTGGTCGGACGCCCGTCTTTGGTGACCACTTCGGCCGCGATTCCGGGAAAGGGTTTGGTCGCGGAACCGGGCTTGGTTGGCGTGGCCCCCGGGAGCGGCGTAATCAGGATCGCGCCGGTTTCGGTTTGCCACCACGTGTCCACGATGGGACAGCGGCCCTTGCCGATGACTTGGTGGTACCACATCCAAGCCTCGGGGTTGATCGGCTCTCCCACGGTTCCGAGCAGTCGCAGGCTCTTGAGATCGTGGCGTTTGGGCCACTCGTCGCCCAGCTTGAGCAGCGCGCGAATCGCGGTGGGGGCGGTGTAGAACACCGTGACCCGGTACTTGTCCACCAGCTCCCACATGCGATCGGGCTGGGGATGGGTCGGCGCGCCTTCGTACATCACCACGGTCGCCCCGTTGGCCAACGGCCCGTAGACGATGTAGCTGTGGCCCGTGACCCAGCCGATGTCGGCGGTGCACCAGAACGTGTCGTCGTCCTTGAGGTCGAACACCCACTTGGTGGTGATCGCGGCGCCCAGCAGATACCCGCCCGTGGTGTGCACGATGCCTTTGGGTTTGCCGGTGGTCCCGCTGGTGTACAGGATAAAGAGGGGATGCTCGGAGTCCAGTGGCTCGGCTTCGCAACGCATCGGCGCGTCGCGCATGACGTCGTGCCACCAGACGTCCCGTTCGGGATTCATGGCGACGGGGGCGCCGGTGCGGCGGCAGACGACGACCTTGGTCACGGAGGGACACTGCTCGAGCGCCCGATCCACCTGCTCCTTGAGCGGCACGGCGGCGCCCTTGCGATAGCCGGAGTCCGCGGTCACCACCAGCTTGGCCTGCGCGTCGTTGATGCGGTCCTTGAGCGCCTCGGCGGAGAACCCGCCGAACACCACGCTGTGGGTGGCGCCGATCCTGGCGCACGCCAGCATCGCGATCGGCAATTCCGGAATCATCGGCATGTAAACGGCGACGCGATCGCCCTTCTGCACGCCGAGCTGTTTGAGGACGGCCGAGAACCGACACACTTCGCGATAGAGGTCCTGGTAGGTGAGGGTACGCGTGTCGCCGGGCTCGCCTTCCCAGATGATCGCCGCCTTGTTCCGCCTCCACGTGTAGAGATGTCGGTCCAGGCAGTTGACCGCCACGTTGGTCTGACCGCCGATGAACCACTTGGCGAAGGGCGGCTTCCACTCCAACACCTTTTTCCACTTTTTGAACCAGAACAATTCCTTGGCGAGGTCGCCCCAGAACTTCTCGGGATTCTTCTCCGCTTGTTTGGCGAGCTTGGCGTACTCTTTCAGGCTTTTGACGTGGGCCGCGCGACTGAATGCGGCCTTGGGCTTGAACACGCGGCGTTCGGTCAGAACGGATTCGATCTCCGGTTGCGACATCGCAGGGGTCTCCTTAACGTTCAGAGGTCCGAATGTGGAGAGAAGGCGGCTACCCCTGTCGGGTGGCCGCAGCGCCGAGTGGAGCATTGTAGGGAAGGGCTTACGCGCTTGTCAATCGACAGAATTGACCGCCTGCGACGGGCGCGTGCGTAGAGGGGAGGGGGATCAGGCCCCGTTCAGAGCGAGGAGCCGGTGGTCGCGCGGCCGCCGACCGGGCGCGGCAGCGCGCTCAAGATGTCGGCGGCGACCTCCTCCACCGCTCGGGTGGTGACGTCGAGCACCCGCCACCCACGGTTGGCCGTGAAGAGCGAGCGACAATACTCCAGTTCTTGCGCGATGCCCTCGTCCGTCGCGTAGGCCAGATCGTGGTGTCCGAATTTTCTCGCGCGCGCGGATCGGACCATGAGGAGCTTATCCGGGGAGATGGTCAGTCCCACCACTTTGGCGGGGTCGATGGCGAACAGTTCCTTGGGCGGCGGAACGCCGAACACGATCGGGACGTTCGCGACTTTCCAGCCGTACTGCGCCATGTAGATGGAAAGCGGCGTTTTGCCGGTCCGGGAAACGCCCACCAGGACGATGTCGCTCTGGTGGATGGTCTGGATATTCCGACCATCGTCGTGCTGGACCGTGAATTGCACGGCTTCGATGCGCTTGAGGTACTCCTCGTCCATACGATGGAGCAGGCCGGGTTTGGCCTTGGGGCGCGAGCCGAAAAACGATTCCAGGTGCGCCAGGAGCGGACCGATCAAGTCGATCGCCGGCACCCCGTGCAGCTGGGTGAGCTCCACCATGCGGGCGCGCGTCGCCGAGGAGACCAGCGTGTGAAGGATGGTTCCATGGACCGACTGCGCCTCGCGGACCACGGCCTTGATGTGCTCCTCGCTGCGAACGTGGGGGCGACGGATCACGACCACGTTGCGGCCGTCGAACTGGGAGAGCGCGGCGTCCGCGATGCGAGCGGCCGTTTCGCCGGTGGCGTCGGAAATCAGGAACACATGGAAGGCTGCGCCGGCCGGCGCGTCGGGTCGCTCGTCGGGCTCGACGCGGTCCGTTATTTTGGCCACGACACGTCCACGGTGAGCGTCTCCTGCCCGCGACTGACCGTGAGGCGGGCCTGATCGCCCGGCGCGTGCGAGCGCACCAGTCGCACCACGTCCATCGGCAGGCGCACGGACTCGCCGTCGAACGACTGGATGACGTCGCCCTCGCGAAGGCCCGCACGCGCCGCCGCGGAGTCCGGCTGGACGGTCGTGACCACCACGCCGCCCTCGTGAGGCTCAACGCGCACCCCCAGTCGAACTCCGGGAGGCAGCGTCTCGTATCCGACCGTCCAGACCACGTCCGCAACCGGCAAGGGCATCTCGATCGACTCCACGTTCATCACCGCGTCGGGCCGGTCGAGGGGCGCCAAGGCGACGTCCGTTTCAGGAAGGACCGTCAGGTAGGGAACAGGCGCTCGTCGGAACGCGCGCCGGGGGATTCCAAAGCCGTAGGCCACATGGCCTCCCCCCGCGAACACGACCAGCCGCTTGTCGCGGCCCTGCGGGCTCGTGACGAACTCGGCCACGGTTTGGGCCATCGTTTCATCCCACAGGAGCATGGTCCGGTAAAACGGGTCGAACCCCGCGCCGTGGGCGTGTGCGCCGAAGACCGCCTCCATCTGCCGCCGGTGGTAGGGATCTTCGGTGTCGATATCCGGCAAGGCGGCCCGGTCCTCGGGCGACAGCGCCCCGGGGCCCCCCGCGGAGAGCGCGTGGGCGGTGCGCTGGGAGGCATTGAGCGCCACCAGCGGGACGTGGTGGTCCCGGATAAATTCCACGATCTCCCGATAATACCCGTAGTCCTCGGTCCAGTTGTCGTACCAGAGCGACACCATCTCCTTCTCACTCAGTTCGCCCCGAGTCCACCGGTCGAGCGCCGGCTGCGCGGGACGTTGGAACATTTCCATCCCGACCGCGACCTGGCCGGGGAACCGTTCGCTCAGTTCGTGCAGAATGTCGAGTTGAATTCGGTGGTGCCGCAGGTTGTCGTGCGATTCGCCGACGTACACGACGCGGGCGCCGGCGAGCAGGTCGAAGAGTTGGGGCCGGGTCAACTCGACCCCGGTCGGTACATGGAGAATCGTGCCCTCGGGCAAGCCTTCGATCGGGCGGTAGGGCGACTCGGCCGAGGCGTTCTGCGGTGAGGGGCTTGGAGTCCGAGGGACCTGCCCCGGGGTCGGTGCGGTCACGCCCGCACAAGCGACTGCGCTCAGCGTGGCCGCGACCATGCACAGGCCAACCACGAGGCGGGTGGCGGGCACTCGGTCAGTCATGGGTCCACACGGCTGTCGGGCCAGCGCAGGCACCCTGGCTTGGCGACGTCGGAGGGGTCAATCAGCTTCCGGCTCGGCGTCCCCGTGTTGGTGTGTGACGCGATCTTCGTCGAAGATGTCGGCCATTTCTTCTTCCATCTCGCGCGCCGCCCGCCATTTGGCAAGGGGATCTGGCTCTGGAGGGTGAGGCGGCTGGTCCGCCTCACCCTCGACCTTCGACGGGGCCAGGGGTAGTTCGGTCCCGTGGCGAGCCTCGGGGTCTGGAGTCGACTTTGATGCTTTGGACTTAGTCATTGACAGGACCCTGACGATTGCTGTTAACACGATGAAGCATACACCAACGGCTTCACGGATAGCTAGACGCGGCTCAGAAGCGGAACCGGAACAGCCACCGGAGTAATTGGGCCAGCATCGTGATGACGGCCCATTCCTGACGGGTCGGGGGTCGGGTCAACCGGACCCGAAGATTCACGCGCCGGGCCCACAACCAGAGACCGACCGCGGCCAACACCAGCAGCCCGAGCACCAACGGGTGAAAGAGAATGCGAATCATGGCAGCGATGTCACCGCATCTCGGTACCTCACAATAATGAAGTGACTAGGCTTTGAGCAGGTCCTCGACCGTGAACAGACATTCCACGGTATAGCCGGCGGCCGTCAAGCGGTCGCGGCCGCCTTCCTTGCGGTCCACGAGGGCCAGGACTTTCACGATCCGGCATCCGGCGTCCTTGAGGATTCCGATCGTGCGCTCGGTCGAAGAGCCGCTGGTGAGCACGTCGTCCACCACCACGATCCGCGCCCCTCGCGGCAGATTCCCTTCGATGAAGGCGGTGGTGCCGTGGCTTTTGGGCTCCTTGCGGACCACGAACGCGGAGATGGGGCGGTCGTACTGGTAGCTGACTACGGCGGTGGCGACCGCGATGGGGTCGGCCCCCAGCGTCATCCCGCCGATGGCGTCCACCTCGTCTTCACTGATGGCGTCGAGGACCAGCCGCGCGATGAGGAAGGCGCCCTCGGGGTCGAGCGTGACCTTTTTGCAATCGATATAGTAACGGCTCTTCCGGCCGGACGAAAGGGTGAACGCCTGCTCGCTGCTGTAGAGGAACGAGTCGCGAAGTTTCTTGAGCAACTGATGCCGGACGCCGATGCGTTCGTGTCGCTCCACGTCGTCAGCCTCCCAATTGACCGAGCGATCGGGGGTCGATGCCCTGGGATCGCAACAGCAGCAGGAACGCGGTGGCTTGAACCAGCCAACCCAGCACGCAGACGCCGACCGCGCGCGAGGTGCTCCGGTAGTCCAAGGCCTGACGTACCGCCACGACCATGGCCGCGAGCATCCACACCGCCGCGATCACGAACACCCCATCGGTCAATCCGGGAATCACGCCCGCGGCGCGCACCACGCCCGGAGAACTGGCGAACCCGATGGTTCGCAGCATTTCCCCCAGATCCGTCTTGGTGTCCGAGTCGGGAAACAGCTTCGCGCCGATGACATACGCCAGAAACGCCCAGACGAGCCAGCCTGAAATCGCGCCGCCGGTTCCCAGCACCAACGACACGGGTCCGGCTTTGCCCAGTCCGCCGATCCCGGCCGCAAGCCCCGAGAGCAGGACGGCGGCAAGCGCCTGCGTCATGGCGCGACGATCGGCCTCCACTTCTTCGTAGAGCGCGGCGTCGAGGCGTGCCGCGCGGATCATGCGAGTGATCAGCGTCTGGGCCATTGCGTCGCGTGTGGGCCGGGTGATCTTAACAGAGCGGTCCGCAGAGTACAACAAATCCCGCGTCAGGGTGTTGGGCCGGGCGCGAAGCCGCGGCGGGTCGTGTTTTCGGAATAGCTCCTCGGGATCACGAACTGCGGCAGATAGTCCGGCCCGCCGGCCTTGGAGCCCGCGCCGGAGAGGCGAAATCCCCCGAAGGGCTGCCTGCCCACGAGTGCGCCGGTGATGGGCCGGTTGACGTAGAGGTTGCCCACCTCGAACGTGTCTGCGGCTTTGCGAATGTTGGCGGGGCTTCGGGAGTACACGCCGCCGGTCAGGGCGTACTGGGCGTCGTTCGCGAGCGCGAGCGCGTGGTCGAAGTCCCTGGCAACGAGGATCGAGAGCACGGGACCGAAAATTTCTTCGCGGGCCAGCGGGTGGCTCGGCGGGACCGGACCGAACAATGCGGGCGCGACGTAGTACCCCGGCAAGCCTTGCGCGGTTCCGACGTACAAGGCGAGTCCATCGCCGACGCCCTGCGCGATCGTCTGCTGGATGCGGTCGCGCGCCGCGGCGTCGATGACCGGGCCGATGCGGTTGGCAGGGTCTTCCGGCGGCCCGATGGTCAGGCTTTGGATCGCGGCCTTGAGCCGTGCGGTCAGCGCGTCGGCCGCGATCGCCTCGACGATGACGCGGGAACACGCCGAGCACTTCTGGCCCTGGTACCCGAACGCAGACCCCAGGATGCCGGGGACGGCCTCATCCGGGTCCGCGGTACGGTCCACGATGATCGCGTTTTTCCCGCCCATCTCCGCGATCACGCGCTTGACGGTCCGCTGCCCGGGGTGTGGTCGTCCCGCGCGCTCGATGATGCGCAATCCCACGTCCTTCGAACCCGTAAACGTGATGAAGTCGGTTTGCGGGTGCTCCACCAGATAGTCGCCGATCTCGCTCCCGGCTCCCGGGACGAACTGCAGGGCGCCTGCGGGACAACCGGCCTTGCTGAACAGGTCGACCAAGTCTGCTCCCAGCACCGACGAGAGACCGGACGGTTTGAACACCACGGTGTTGCCGGAAACGAGCGCGGCCGCGATCATCCCGGCGGGGATGGCCAGCGGAAAATTCCAGGGGGCGATGACCACGCCCACGCCGCGCGGCGCGTACCAGTAGCGGTTGTCTTCACCCGGATGGTCGCCCATCCGCTGCACCCCGGCGAGGCGGATCATCTCGCGGCCGTAGTATTCCAGGAAATCGACCGCCTCGCACACGTCCGCGTCGGCTTCGCGCCAGCTCTTACCCACCTCGATGACTTCGAGCGCCGCCAGGTCGAACCGGTGCTCGCGCAACAGGCGCGCGGTGTCTTGCAGCAGCCGGGCGCGGTCAGCCACTGGGACCCGTCGCCATTCCGAGAAGGCGGCCGCCGCGCCGGCCACGGCTGCCTCGACCTCGTCGCAGCCGGCCTGCGCCACGCGACCCACGATTTCCGACGGCTGGGCGGGATTCAGCGAGGAGATCTGTCGGTCGGTGTGGAGTGCGCGGCCGTTGATCACCAGCGGGTGGAAGTCGCCCAGACGTTGCCGCACGCGTGCCAGCGCCTGCCGCATGGCCTCTCTGGCATCGGCGCGAGAAAAGTCGGTGGGAGGTTCGTTGGCAAAGGCTTCGGGGCCGGTGATTGTCGTCGTGCGGGCGACCGGAGCGGGAGACCCTGCCGGAGGCGCGAGCAGGACCAGGGGATCCTGGTGCTCTTGGAATCGTCGCCGCAGGAACGATTCGTTCGCGCTGTTTTCCAGCAGCCGGCGCACCAGGTACGCCATGCCGGGAATCAGGTCGCCCACCGGGGTGTAGATTCGGACCCCGTACCCCATGTCGGTCAATGCCGCGGCGATCGGGTCACCCATCCCATAAAGGAGTTGCAGCTCGTATGCGGACCTGGGAAGGCCGCGGCGCTCCGCATACGCGATCGCGGCGGCGAGGCTTCGCACGTTGTGCGACCCGACGGCCGGCCGGATCGCCGGCGCGTGGTCGAACACCAGGCGCACGAGCCGCTCGAACTGCTCGTCGGTGGCGGCCTTATCCGTGAGCACCGGGACGGGCCAGCCCCGTTGCCCGGCCGTGATCAGCTCCGCGTCCCAGTACGCACCCTTGACCAGGCGGATCGTCAGCGGCGGCCGCCGATCCGCAGCCCAGCGGATTACGGAGCGCACATCAGGTTCCGCGTCGCGAAGATACGCCTGGATCACGAGCCCGGCGTGCGCGTGGGCCCCTTCGCCGTGTTCGAACAGTCTTTGGCAGAGCGCCAACAGCAGGTCCTTGAGGCCGTACTGCTCCATGTCGATGTGAACGTGCGCGCCCACCGCGTGCGCCTGGGTCAGGATGGGACCAAGGCGCGCCGCCAACCGGTTGAGGCTACCGTCCCAGTCCGCGGGATCGATTTGTGAATCGAGCGAAGACGCTTTGACCGACACGTCCACCGCGGGTACGCCGGCCAGCGGATGGGAGCCGGCGTGAGGAGGCCCCTTGCGCGCGGTCTCGGCGGCTTCCGCGATCAAGCGGCCGTATTGTTCCCGATAGGCATCGGCTTCGGGTTCGCTGACGCTGGCTTCGCCCAGCAAGGCAATGGTTGCGCCCTGTCCGCGACGCCAGATGGCCGACAAAGCCTTCCCGGTGTGGTCGATCGAATCCGCCGCGATGAAGAGCGAGGCCAGGGCTTTGACCTGACGCTGGAGCGTGCGGCCCGCGACGCGACCGGCCACGGAGGAGGAATCGAGGTGCTTGACCCCCCACTCAAAGACCGGGGGAAGACGAATGCCTTCAACGTACTCGCCAAACAGCGCGGCCGCGTCGCCGGCGTTGGTGAGGGTGGGCAGCACGTCGACGAACCGAAACAAGGCGACCTTAAACGCCTCGTCGTGAATCGCCCACTCCATGACGCGCCCGGCCCAGCGCGCGGTGTCGAACAGCGAGGCCCGTTGCTCGCCGACCCGATCAAGGATCTCGCGACCGATCCGTTGGATGTCGGGTTCGAGATCCGGGGGTGTCATGGGATCAGGGGTCCCGGGATCAGCGATCCTGCGCCAGGAACGTGCGGTACCACAGGGTGGCGAGCAGGGTCTTGCTGTCCACGATCTCGCCGCGGCGGACCCGATCGAGCAATTCGACGAACGGCATGGTGACGACTTCGAGAAACTCGGTGCCGTCCGGGTGTTCGTGGGGGGCGGGCTGCAGGTCGCGCCCCAGGAAAACCTCGATGCGTCCGGTCGAGAATCCCACGGAGTGATAGTACCCGAAGAGCGGGTCGAGGCGACCCGGCGCCAGGCCGATCTCTTCCGCGCATTCCCGACGCGCGGTCTGCGCCGGGTCCTCCCCCGGTTCGAGAATCCCCGCGGGAATTTCGAGGATCGGGCGCTCGATGGCGGTCCGGTATTGCCGGACCAGATACACGGTTCCGGTGTCGGTCACGGGGAGCACGCCCACCGCGTTCGGCGGAACCACGACCTCGCGCTTCGCCTCGCGCCCGTCGGGGAGGCGCACCGTGCGTTCCTCGGCGCGGAGGTAGTGACCTTGGTACACCGGGCGTGTGGCGATGAGGGTTTCGTGCAGCTCCACGCTCATCCTCGCTCCGCGGGCATACTCGACGATCGCGAAACCATCGCCCGAGGCGTCCGCCGGGTTCGATCGGCCGTCAGGAGGTGGAGCGCCAAGCCGAGGCCGATGAGCGGCAAGGCGATCCAAACGCGGGGACCGACCGTCTCGTGACCGAGCCACGCGCCCAACCCCACCGCGACGATCGGATTGACCAGCGCGTAACTCGCGACGCGGTGAGCGGGTTCCACGGTCAACAGCCACGCGAACGCGGTGAACGCCACGGTGGATCCGAACACGGTGAGGTACCACATCGCCCACCACGAACGCGCTCCGACCGACGTGACGGTCGACGGCGTGATCTCGCCCATCACCGCGCCGAGGATCAAGAACGCGGCTCCGCCCGCGAGCATCTGGATGGAGGATGTGAGCAACACGTCGCGCGGGAGGTCGACCACGTGCGAGGCGCTGCTCGCTCCCGACCAGCAACACGCGGCCAAGAGCAGCAGCGCGATCCCGACGCCCGACGACCCGGAGGAGTCGCCGGCTGTTCCGGTGAGCACGGCGATGCCGACCACCCCGAGCATCATGCCGGTGATCTGCGGCCACGAGGCGGATCGACGGCGGACAAAGCGTTGATCCCACGCCGCGACCCACAGCGGCGTGGAAGAGATGATCAAGGCCGCCAGATGGGAATCGACCGTTTGCTCCGCCCACCCGACCAGCCCGGTGCCCCCGACCAGGAGCAAACACCCGATGAGGGCGGCGTTTCGTACTTGGACCCGGGTCGGAGCGAGCGGCGACTGACCGCGCCAGGCGGTCACGGCGCGGTAGAGCGCAAAGTTCAGGACTCCAGCCAACAGGAAGCGCTCGGCAAAGAGCAGCGACGGGGGCATGGTCTCGATTCCGAACCGGATGGCGAGATAGGTAGATCCCCAGATCAGGTACACGGTCAGGTAGGCGAGCAGGATCAACCAGGCGGGCGCGGGCATCGCGGGTCGGGATGTCATCGGAAACGGCCCCATCGTACCACAGCGCTTTGCCGCGCCGCCAACATGCAGCGCGCCACGACGTGACGCGCAATCCCATGCGCCGTCAGGCCGCCGCTCATGTGGCGCAGCAATCGACAACCCGGGCAGCCTTCCGTATAATGCCACCTTCGCGAGCCAAGGAGTCGCGTGATGACGGAAGAACGAACGGAGTTGAAGTCCTGGGAACGAGTGTTCGAGGCCGCGTTGTGGCGAAGCCGATTTATCGTCATACTCGCGGTGGTGGCGAGCCTCGTATCGGCCGTGATCCTATTCCTTTGGGCCAGCGCAGATGTCGCGAGGCTTGCATACAAGGCCGTGGCCTACGTGGCCGCGGCTCCTCACTCGATCGAAGAATACGACGAGTTCCACAGCGTGGTGGTGGGACACGTGATCAGCGCGGTGGACGATTACCTGTTGGCGACCGTTCTTCTCATCTTCTCGTTGGGCCTCTATGAGCTGTTCATCAGCAAAATCGACGTGGCGGAGGAAGACGTGCGGCACAGCTCCAAGATCCTCCTGATCCAGACGCTGGACGATCTGAAGGACCGTTTGGCGAAGGTGGTCTTGATGATCTTGATCGTGACGTTTTTCAAGAACGTGATTCACACGGAGTTTCACGAGCCGCTGGGGATCCTGTATCTGGGCATCGGGATCCTGTTCGTGGCGCTCGCACTGTACTTCACCGCAAAATCCGGGCACGGAGCCGAGAAGTGAGCTGGGAGCGGTTGCCGGATCTGGCGGTGGCGCGGTCGCATCCCGCGGTGGCGGTCCACGGGGACCGTCTCTATGCGATCGGAGGCGGAGGGCCGGGGTTTGCGAGCCTCGACGCGGTCGAAGTCTTTGATCCCAAGACCGAACGCTGGCTGGCGGTACGGCCGATGCCGACGCGACGGTCAGGCGCCATGGCAGTGACGCTCGATGACCGGATCGCCGTGATCGGCGGGGGCTTCAAGAAGCCCGACGGCAAGTTCCGATTTCTGCCCACCGTGGAGTTCTACGAGCCGGTCACGGATCGCTGGTCGGCCGGTCCAGATATGCTGCAACCGCATGATTATCCCGCGTGTGCCCTGCTCGATGGCCGCGTGTACATCGCGACCGGCCATCACCCCGCTGCGACCGAAGGGGGACCGCAAACCGATCCGGGGTTCTCGTTTGCCCAGCGATGGCGCCCGGGCGATGGAACGTGGGAGGAACTGCCGCCTGTTCCCACCCCGCGGTTCGCGGCCGCGGCCGTGGTCCTCGGCGGCCGGTTGGAGGTGGCGGGAGGCGTGGCATTCACGCCCTCCGGTTTCATGGAGTTCGACCGTGTGGAATCTTACGAGCCCGCGCGCAACGCGTGGGAGCGAGCCTCCTGGTCGCTCCCATGGACCGCGGCGGCTCACGCACTGGCCGTGCTGGGACGGCGGTTGGTGGTGTGCGGCGGGTTCTCGGGGGATGCGGGCATCGCGGCTGGGGCGGCGATCTGCGACCTGGATTCGAGGGATCAACCGGGACCGTGGAGCAACCTTCCCTCGCTTCCGGAACCGCGCGCCGCCATGGGAAGCGCCGTCATCAGCGGCCGCCTGGTACTCGTCGGCGGCTGGGCGGCCGATCGGTCGGTGATGGCGAGTGTTCGAGCCTGGCGTGACGGCTGAAACCTCCCCCCCGACCTGCGTAGCGGGCATTGTTCTCTTCCACGGCGTGGACGAACTGGACTTCGCGGCCCCATACGCGGTGTTCGCGGCCATGCGCCGGCTGCAAATCCAGACCAACGATCCGACGTTTCCCGAGACCCACGTGTTGGCGATTACCAGAACACCGGGGATCGTTCACGGCGCGAACGGTCTCCGGTTCTTGCCCGACTACGATCTGGCCATGTGCCCTGATCTGGACGTGCTGATCGTGCCGGGCTCCAGCGAGATCGGAGAACCCACTGTGCCCGAAATGGAAGAGGGTGGACTGTGGGAATTCGTTCATGAACGGGCTGGACAGGTTCGCTGTTTGGGAGCGCTCGGCACCGGGTCGTTTGTGTTGGCCAAAGCCGGAGTCCTCTCGGGCAAAACCGCCACCACGCATCTGAAATATCTGGATCGGCTGGCTCGGTTCAGCGGAGTCACCACGCGCGAGACGGCCGTGGTGGAGGATGGCGTGCTCTGCACCGCCAGAAGTGGTAGCTGGGGCGTCATGCTGGGGCTCACCGTGATCGGCAACCTGTGGGGCGAAGCGGTCGCCCGCCGCGTTGCCGCGGAACTCGGGGAACAAGACCCCTCGCCTTAGCAGTAGCTAGAAATACTCCAAAGTGCAGGCTGCTCAAAAAGCTCCAGCTGCAAGGCCGCAGGTCGGAGGAAACCGGAGCGTACTGGGTCGTACGTGAGGATTTCCGACGACCGAGAACGCCGCAGATGGACTTTTTCAGCGGCCTGTTGACGGCACCGTGACAACCGCCAGGCGGCGACCTATAATAGCTGCGCCGATGCCCTCCGTGAAACACATCCATTTCATCGCGATCTGCGGAACCGGGATGGGGTCTCTGGCGGGAATGCTCAAGGCGTCGGGCTACCACGTCACGGGATCGGACCAGAACGTCTACCCGCCGATGAGCACGTGGCTGGCGGAACAGGGCATCGTCCCTTACTCCGGATTCGCGCCCGAGCATCTGGACGGTGCGGATCTCGTCATCGTCGGCAACGCGGTCTCCAAAACCAACCTCGAAGTCTCGGCGATGCTGGAGCGGGGGCTTCCGTACCGGTCGTTTCCCCAGGCGCTCGCCGAATTCTTTATTCGTGACCGGCATTCGATGGTGGTGGCCGGGACCCACGGCAAAACCACGACCACCGCGTTGCTCGCCTGGGTGTTGACCTCCGCCGGTCGCGACCCCGGGGCCATGATCGGGGGGGCTGCCAATAATTTCGGCGGCAATTTCCGAGTAGGGGGCGGACGTGTCGTGGTGGTGGAGGGGGATGAGTACGACACCGCGTTTTTCGACAAGGGCCCGAAGTTCCTTCATTACCGTCCCCGGACCGCGATCCTGACCAGCATCGAGTTCGACCACGCCGACATCTACCGTGATCTCCCGCACGTGGTTGCGGCGTTCGAACGGTTCGTGGCGCTGATTCCGCGCGACGGGTTGCTGGTCGCCGCGGCTGGCGACGAGCGCATGTCCGCCGTGGCGGACCGAACGGCGAGCCGGGTCGAGCGGTACGGGTTCGAGGCGGGGAGCGATTGGACGGCGGAGGGACTTCGCGCCGAGAACGGCGGGGTCTTGTTCGACGTGCGGCGGGCCGGGACCCTGTTTGGCCGGTTTCACCTTCCGCTGATCGGACGCCACAACGTGATGAACGCGCTGGCGGTGATCGCCGCTGCGCACGGCGTCGGCCTGACGTCAACGGAGATCGCCGACGGATTCAAAACCTTCCGCGGCATCAAACGAAGGCAAGAGATCGTGGGCACCGCGCGAGACGTGATCGTGATGGACGACTTTGCCCACCACCCCACTGCGATTCGCGAGACCCTCGCCGCGGTCAAGATGGGGTACCCCGCCCGCCGCCTATGGGCGATCTTCGAGCCGCGTTCGGCCACAAGCCGTCGAGCCGTGTTTCAGCAGGAATTCGCGGAGGCCTTCGATCTGGCTGATGAAGTCGTCATTGCCAAGCCGTTCGCCTCGGACAAGCTCCCGCCCGACCAACGGTTGGACGCCAAGCGGTTGGTGTCCGATCTGGGCCGTCGGGGCGTGCACGCGGCCTACGTGCCGACGTCCGACGACATGGTCCGCACCATTACCCCCCAACTCGCGCCCGGAGATTTGGTGTGCGTGATGTCCAGCGGGGGGTTCGACGGCATCCACGCCAAACTGCTCGCCGCCTTGCGCGAGACCGAGTTCCGGTCCGCGCCGACCGCCAAATCGGCATGACGCCGCTTCGTAAGCCGCCGGCGCTTCGCAAGGGCGATCTCATCGGGGTGGTGGCGCCGGCCGGCGCGGTCAAAGCCGACGACCTCGGCGCCGGGATCAAACGGCTGGAAGAACTCGGGTTTCGGGTTCTACTCGGTCGTTCGGTGTACCAGCGAGTGCGTTATCTCGCGGGGCGAGACTGCGATCGCGCCGCGGATCTGAGCGAGATGTTCGCCAACCCCGAGGTCCGGGCCGTGGTGGCGGCTCGGGGCGGTTACGGCACGTCGCGCGTGATCCCGTTACTGGATCTCAAGGCCATCGCGCGCACGCCCAAGATCGTGGTCGGCAGCAGCGATGTCACGCTGTTGCTGCACTGTCTCCAGACGCACTGCCGGTTCGTGGCGTTCCACGGGCCGATGGTCAGCCCGAACTTCGGGAAGTATTCCTCGCCCGCGACCAGCGACGCGTTCGCACGGATCCTCGGCGCGACCACACCGCCGGGACCGTTCGAGGTGCAGGGCGTCAAGGCGCTCAAGTCCGGCAGCGCGGAGGGTGTGCTGACCGGCGGGTGCCTCTCGTTGGTGTGCCAGACGATCGGCACGTCGTACGAGATCTCGACCGACGGCGCGATCCTCTTCCTGGAAGACATCAACGAGCCGCCCTACCGCATCGACCGGATGTTGACGTATCTCAAGCAGATCGGAAAGTTCGACAAGGTGCGGGCGGTCATCTTCGGCCTGATGCCGGATTGCCATCCGTCGCCCCACGAGCTGTACACGCTGGAAGACGTGGTCCGCGACGCGCTCGGCGACCTGCCGTGTCCGATCCTTCTTGATTTCCCGTCCGGGCACGGGGGCACCAACCTCACGCTGCCGTTCGGCGTGCGGGCGGCGGTGGACGGGACGACGTTGAGCGTGTTGGAAGCGCCGGTCAGCTAGGAACAGCCGGCGGGAAGAGGGTCGGCGAGATCGACCAGGACTGGATCGGAGCTGTTCCCCGCCGCATCTTTCGCGATCAATTCGAAGGTCTGACCCTCCACCTCGATGACCCCTGACCACGTGGTGCCGACGGTTGCGCCGACGATCTGTTGATCCGGGTCGTTCGGCTCCAGGTGTCGGAACACGGCGCTTCCCGAGTCTTTGTCGCCGGACAGCGTGACTTCTCGGGGCGATGTCGTGATTGGATCGCACGAGACGATCTGAAAAGCCGGCGCGTTCGGCGGGTCCATGTCGCGGGTCACCTGGTACACGGTCTCGGTGCTCGCCAGGCCGGTCTCGTCGATCGCAACGAGCCGGAAGACGAATGTGCCATTCGACGCGAGGGGTACCGTGGCGGTCCAGCCCGTCTCACGGTCGAACGGGACCGTCTCAATGACCAAGCCGGCAGCGTCCTTGATCTCGACACGCGATCCCGACGGCTTGACCCCTGCCAGGATGACATAGGGCGTGTTGGTGACCAATGGCGGCACTGGACGCAGATCAACCGGGAGCGCCTCGGTCACCGGGGCGATTTCGCTGGACGACGAAGCGCGGACAAGATACACGTAGGGTTGACAGGCGGGTCCGAACGTTGAGCACATTCGAAGCTCGGAGTGCCGGAACAGGGGTTGGTCCACCGTCACTGATCCGAAGTCGCTCTGCCCGTCTTCGTAAACGACCGACCAGGTGACGTCGTAGCTCGACGCGTTGGTCACAGGCGTCCACGATAGCGTGTTCACGCCCCGTCCAGCCGTGAGTGTCACGGTCTGCGGGATGTCGGACGCAGAAGCTTTGGGCGTGGCGTACACCGTGGTCGACGCGGGGCCCGCGCCTCCGGTAAAGACGGGCCGCACGCGGAACGCGTACCGAGTTCCGTTTCTCAGGTCGCCAACGTGGATCGGGACCGGCTCGCCATCCTGGAGTGGAAACGGAAGGAACGGCACGTCGAACGTGCGAGACGTGGACACCTCGACCGAGCCGCTCACGTTGCTCGGCATGGTCAGGTCCACGCGGCCGTCGGACGCCGTGGCCGTGATCGCCGCGGTTTGTCCGGGTCGCGCTCCCACTTCAGCCGACACCACGCCCTGTGTTCCGTCCGACAGGATCGCGGTCACCACGTAGTAGTAGTGGGTTTCGGGATCGAGGCCGCTGTGCGTGTACGCGGTTTGGCTGCCGTCGACGTCGATGCGCGCGCCGGTGGATGGCGAAACGTTCGGCTCATAACTCCAGTACATCCGGTAGGCGGTCGCCCCCGCCACCGCCGACCAGGAGACCGTGGTGTCTCTCAGGCCGGCCGAAATGGACACCTGCGACGGCGCGGTCGAGTCAGCGGCCACCGGAGCGGCTGAGAGCACGCTCTCTTGCACGCCGGTCGCGACGGTGTAGACGTACCGAAGGCCGTTCGTGAGCGTGTCGTGGCTGACCGTTCCGCTGGCAGCGCCCGCCAGAAGTTCCGGGTCCGAGAACCAGTCGAGCCGGTAGGACTGGGCGCCGTTAACGAGATCCCACAACAGATCCGCGGCCCCGTCGCTTGCCGTCACCGAGAGGTTCGACGGCATGGCCACGAGCACGGGCGCGGCAACGATTTGGACGGGCGGTGGCGGGGGAGCTGCCGGAGGCGCGGGTGACGGCGGCGCCGGGGGCGCGGGAAGCTCGATCGGACTCCCGCAGCCGGCGAGGAGCATCACCAGCGTGGTGAGAATCGCCAGATAATCAGCGAGACAAGACCCGTGCGGTGAGGTACGCGAGCAGATCGCGGAACGGGATCTGTTGCTGCGCCTTGGTCTCCATGTCTCGAACAACGGCTGTTTCCCCGGCGATCTCGTCGTCGCCCAGGATGACGACGTGACGGGCGCCGAGCTTGTCCGCTTTGCGTAGTTGGCTCTTGAGGCTGCCCCGGTCATAGTCGGTTTCGGTCCGGATCCCCGCATCGCGTAGCGCCGTCAACAACGGCGCGAGCCGACGACCGGCGGCCTCGCCCAGGGTGGCGATGAAGACGCCGGGAGGGCGGGGGGCTGCGCTCCCCTGTTTTAACAGCGCGACCACGCGTTCTATTCCCAACGCGACCCCAACCCCAGGCGTAGGCGGGCCGCCCAAAGCCTCGACGAGGCCGTCGTAGCGCCCGCCAGCCGCAATCGTGTTCTGGGCGCCGAGCCCCTCGGCCGTGAACTCGAACGCGGTCTTGGTGTAATAGTCCAGGCCGCGGACCAGGCGTGGCTCGATACGAAACGCGACGCCGACGTCGGTGAGCGCGGCTTTCACCGCGTCGAAGTGCGACACACACTCCGGGCCGAGGTAGTCGGTGATGGCGGGCGCGCCCTGGGTGGCGGCGCGGCACTCCTCGCGTTTACAGTCCAGGATTCGCAGCGGGTTGGTCTCGAACCGGCGTTGACAAGCGTCGCAGAGACGGCTGACCCGCGGCGCAAGGAACGCTTTGAGCGCTTCCCGATACCGCGGGCGACAGAGCGGGCAGCCAAGACTGTTGAGCAGCAGCGTGGTGGGCGTAACGCCCAGCGCGCGAAACAACCGGTCCAACACGATCACTTGCTCGGCGTCGAGCAACGGGCTGGACGACCCCACTGCCTCGGCCCCGATCTGGTGGAACTGGCGGAACCGGCCGGCTTGCGGCCGCTCGTGACGGAACATGGGCCCAACGTAGTAAAGTTTGGTCAGCGGGGACTCGGCCCACATGTGGTGCTCGATGTACGCGCGCATCACGGACGCCGTGCCTTCCGGCCGAAGCGCGAGCGATTTGCCGTCGCGATCCGGAAAGGTGTACATCTCCTTCTCCACGATATCGGTGGCGGCCCCGATGCTCCGGGCAAACAATTCGGTGGCCTCAAACACGGGGATTTTGATCTCCGCGTAGCCCGACGTTTCCAGAAGCCGCCTGGTGGTCGTTTCCAGGAGATGCCACAATGGAATCTCGCCGGGCAGGATGTCCTTGACACCGCGGATGGATTGGATTTTGGGAGTGCTCACCTCGACCGGGCCCGTCCTGCAGGATGCCAATCCTACCGTTCAGTTGTGCGGGAAGTCAATTTGACACGATTTTCCGCTCTCTGTTATAAGGAACGTCCGCGGCGGCGTACCCAAGTGGTAAGGGAGCAGTCTGCAAAACTGCGATGCAGCGGTTCGAACCCGCTCGCCGCCTCCATTTGAATTCCTTACATCTCCGATCGAGTCCTCGGAAGCTGAACAATGGGCGTTGACGACCTCCTGAAGGCGAAGCGGCAAGACATCCTGCGGATTGCCGCGAAACACGGGGTGCGTAGCATCCGGGTGTTTGGGTCCGTGGCGCGCGGTGAGGCCGATGAACAGAGCGACGTGGACTTTCTTGTCGAGATGGAGCCGGGACGGACCCTGTTCGATATGGGGGGGCTACTCATGGACCTCCGCGACTTGCTCGGCCGCAACGTGAACGTTGTCTCGGTGCGTGGTTTGAAGCCGCGCATCCGGGAACGGATTCTTCGAGAGGCCGTCGGTCTGTGAGAGATCCCCGAGAACGCCTTCGCGACATTTTGGGAGCGATCGAGTATATCGAACGCTACGCGAAACGTGGGCGAGACGCCTTTGGACAAGACGAACTGATTCTGTCCATCACGACAACAGGGGCTGACTGAAGAACGAGAGGGAAGACGTGTCGAAGTCGGAACTATGGGAGTTGTACAAACGGTTTCTTATTGAGTTTTGCGTAAGTAATAGAACGGTGGTATTATGAGGCATGCGCCCCCTCGGATCAGCCGCGAGCTTGGAAAGGCGTCGTCGTCGTGCCGTGGAGTTGTCGAAGGCCGGGAAAGGCATTCG